>JASLXW010000616.1 GCA_030740135.1 Nitrospinota bacterium | reverse complement strand
GAAAACCGGCCCCCCTAAGACCCCCCGGAAAACTTTTGGCGGCCAAGCCGACGGCTTGGCCTTTTCGCGTTGTGGGTCGAGCTGCTCATCGTGGGTTTTTACCGCGCGGGGCGGTCGGACGATCCGGCTTGAGCGAGTGAAGCCGAACCCCAATTTCTTGACATCTCCCGGGCCGGGCCTAAAATTAAAATCGTCTGATAAGTGACGGCTCAAGCCATAACCGATGCGCCCTTAGCTCAATTGGATAGAGCGTCGGACTACGGATCCGAAGGTTAGAGGTTCGACTCCTCTAGGGCGTACCATTTCTCTTTGCGGGATCGATCTCCTTCGTGCCTGACCCGGATCTTCGGTGGATGCGCCGCGCGGTCGATCTGGCCGAAGAGGCGGCCCAGGCGGAAGAGGTCCCCGTCGGGGCGGTGATTGTCCAGGACGGGAAGGTCGTCGCCGAGGCCCGAAACGAGGTCGAGGCGCTGGGAGATCCCACCGCGCACGCCGAGATTCTCGCGATCCGGCGGGCGGCGGGAGGCCCCGGCCGGCCCCGGCTGGAGGGGGCGGCCCTGTATACAACGCTGGAGCCCTGCGCCATGTGCGCGGGGGCCGTCCTCCTCGCGCGGGTCGACCGGCTGGTGTTCGCGGTCCGGGATCCCAAAGGGGGATGCGCGGGCAGTCTGTATGACTTGTTGACCGACCCGCGGTTCAATCACCGCGTCGCGGTGGCGGAGGGCCCGCTGGCCGAGGAGTCGGCCGGCCTGATTCGAGCGTTTTTCCGGGCGCGCCGGAGCGCGGCGGGAGAAACCCGCGGCTAGCGGGCGGGGACGACCAGAGCACCCGTCGGAGAGATGGCCGAGCGGTTGAAGGCGGTAGACTCGAAATCTACTGTACGGGCAACCGTACCGGGGGTTCGAATCCCTCTCTCTCCGCCATGAAGTCGTTTGCGAACCTGCTCTCTCTGGGTAGGTGCCGATAACTCACCGACATTCAAAGCATTATCCATTAACCTTGGGCTCTCTGCGCTTTTTACAGGACCGGCATCCTGTAATCCGGCGCAAGATTGCGCCCCGTCTTTCCGCCCCGAATTCAAGCGGTTCGCTTCAGCGCACACTTGATCGTGAAGAGAGACCAAAACGCAGGGAGGCCGGCGGAGGTGGTCTGCCCACCCTAAAACCGGTCCAATTCCTTGGGGGCGGACCAGTTTATGCGGGAGACGACCACGACGTGGAGACAGGCGTCATCGACGGCCGGATTGTCATGGAGAACGGCAGGCTCACGACGGTTGACGAAGAGGAAATTTTGGAGAAGGCTCAGCGGGCCGGAGAGCGGCTCGTGAGCGAACTTCCCTACCGGCTGAAACCTCAATGGCCGGTGGTCTAGTGCCGCACATGCATGGCCGGTCGTTGCACACCCGTTGAATAACCCCCAGCCATACAAACGAACTGAAGATCCCCGAAAAAGTGTTGACATTGTGTTCAAAGTCTGGCCCGATGGAAAAACGTCTTGTCAGAAGTATGATTCGGCTGGCCATCTGGAAAAGCGCCGGTTCAAGGGGTTGATGCCCCTCTTGGCCTCCGCCTGGGTGTTCCGGGACGGCTGGATTGATTTGTGCAGAAGCCCGCGGCGATTTCATCCAAGTCGCTTGGGGGCCTTCAATCAAACTGTCATCGAGGAGGCTTTGGCGGCTTCCCGATGACGAAGGATTCAGGGCGCGACGTGTGTCCTGCGTTGCGGGTTCGAAGAATCGAAGGCAGGAAAGGCGTCCTCCTCGCAATCGTGTCCCGGGGAAAATTGATTTGTCGACCTCTCAGCGGAACAAGCCCCAGAGGAAACAAAAGAAAACCTCTGCCTCCCGGCCTCACAGGACGGGCCTGGGTAAGAATGGATCGGGTCAGGCCATCCTGGGCGTGGATTCGGGCGGAACGTTCACGGATTGCGTCTTGATAGACGAGAGCGGCCGGATCTTCCACGACAAGGCGTTCTCCGATCCCCAAGACATGGAAGGGAGCGTCCTGTCGGCGATCCAAAACGTCGCCGCCATGGCGGGAAAAGACCTCTCCGGGCTTTTGACCGAGGCACG
>JASLXW010000615.1 GCA_030740135.1 Nitrospinota bacterium | reverse complement strand
TATGCCCGAGAAGCGCAGAAAAACTGAAAATGCAACGAATCCCGCCCAACATCAGCGCGGGGAGAAGCTATTTCTGCAAAGAATCGGGTGCCAGAAGAAAATCCTTACATGGAGATGCCATTTGAGGCTAAAGTGCCTCTATTCAAGGACCCATATGGGAAATGTCGGATATCATGTGTTGCCATGTCCAGGCAACTTGGCCTGACCATCCCTATCGGAAAATTGCGGAAAGTGGATTTTTTCTTGTAGGTGAATGCCAATCGCACGCCGAGTAAAAAAAGAGGGAGATGGCATCTCCCCCTTTTATTGTCTCGGTGGGGGTATTCTGGCGGGCGGTTCCCTGCTACTGAAACAATTCCGCGGGAAGGCCGTACAATAGCCTTGCCGCCCGGACGAGCAGGACATCGTTCACGCCGTCGGAGTGCAGGAAACTCGCCGCGTCGCGCAGGTATTTTTCCATCGGAAGATCCTTCATGTATCCGTAGGCGCCGAAAAGAGCCATTGCTTCCTTGGCGACCTCGAAGGAGATCTCGGCGGCGAACACTTTGGCCATCGGGGCCATGGAGTAGTCGTTCTCTTCATCCGGCGAGTCGATGTTGTACGCCGCGCGGTAGAGATAGGCTCGCGCCGCGTCGAGGCGCATCTTCATGCTGGCGAGGCGGTGGTGGGTGAGTTGGTGGTGGATCATGGGCTTGCCTCCGACGAAGCGCTCTTTGGCGTGTTCGACCGCTGCCTCGTAAGCGGCCCGGGCGGTGCCGAGGACGGTCGCGCCAGCCTGAATATTGCTGCCTTCCTCGGCAAGAAATTTGAGCACGTCGGGCATTCCCCCGCCGCGTCGTCCGATCAAGTTGTCCTTCGGAATCGTGCAATCGTCAAAGTTGACGGTGCTGTTCCAGACGAGCCGCTGGCCCATCTTGTCTTCTGTCTTGCCGATAGAAAATCCGGGCGCATCGCTGGAAACGATAAAGGCGCTGAATCGCTCGTAAAAATCCTTGTCCGGGTCGGTTATGGCGAAAACGAGATAGAACTTCGAGAGACCAGCGTTAGAGATAAAGCATTTCGACCCGTTGAGGACCCACTGATCCTCCTTGGGTTCCGCCCGCGTCTGCATGGTTTCCGCCCGCTCGATGGGAGGTATGTAGTTCGACCCGCCCGAGGGCTCGGTGATGCAGATGGAGAGAGCGCACTCGGGGTCGTCCCGGAACATGGGGATGAAGCGCTTCTGCTGCGCTTCGTTGCAAAGTTTGACGATGGCGCCCGAGATTTTCCATATCTGGTCCAGACAGACCGCGAACCCCAGGTCGCCCGTCGCCATCTCCTCGCCCACCACGCAACGCGTGATGATGTCGGCTTCAATACCGCCGTCTTCCTCCTTAAGGGAGAGGGTGCGAAGCCCCACCTTGTCCGCCTTCCGGAGCAGTTCCCAGGAGAAGCCTTTCGTGGGATCCGGCTCACGGTCGAGGTCGGCGCGGACCGGAATGACCTCCTCCTGGACGAACTTCCGGGCCAGGTCGCGGAGCATGATTTGTTGGCCGGTGAGTTTAAAGTCGACCATGTGGATTCCTCCTCAATGGTTTCTGGGGGTCATGCCTGAAGGTCCGGCGCTCTTGGAGCGGGAGACGGGTTCCATCCAAAGTTCGAGGAAGGTAAGGCGCATTCCTGTTCGGAGGCCGATTTTTCCAGGCCAGGGTTCGCCGATCACTCTCCCGGCTTCTGGTCCGTCTCTTTGCTCTCGGTGTCTGGGTTGGCCTCAATATGGATGAGGTCGAAAAAGGGAATATACCAGAAAATAGGATATAAATAACTGGTCCTTTGAATTTTAACCTGCTAATTCCCTTCAAGGATGAAGAAAATTAAGATCTACCAGGGAAAATCCAGAATCAATCGTATTCGATAAACAAGAATGTACGGGCTTCGGAGGCAGGGAGGATTTGCGCATTATTGCCGTGGCCGGATTTCCGCCCCTCCGAAGCTACCCGATGTCCGTGGAGGAACTATATTCAATGCAAGGGTTTTGATCGCATTTGCCGGAATGAATGGGGTGAACAGCCGCTGGGAGAATGACAATGGCC
>JASLXW010000614.1 GCA_030740135.1 Nitrospinota bacterium | reverse complement strand
CGTCAAGAGCTGTCAGATCGCCGCGGAATATCCGGGCGTGGAGAGTTCCACCTATTATATTTTTGATAGGTTGGGCGTGAAGTACTTCAACGACCCCATGCAATGTTGCTGCACCGGGATGGGTTATTACTGTGATCTTTTTCCGGAAGAGACGGTTGTTGGACTGGGGGCGCGAAACTTCTGCCTGGCCCCCAAGTCCGGCCACCCGAACATCGCGACCTTCTGCTCAACCTGCTATGCCGTCAACAAAAAAGCCTGCTAGATTCTCCACGAAAGACAGGATATCCTCGAGAAGGTGAACGACGTCCTGGCGGGGATCGGAATGAAGTATCAAAACGAGCTGGGCGTTCGAGAGCACCACTACAATATCGTCGAGATTCTCTGGAAGCTTCGCAAAGAGATTCGGGAGGCCGCTGTCCTCGACCTTTCGGGTCTTGTGGTGGCTGCCCACCCGGCTTGTCACTACTACAAGGTCTTTTACGAAGACACGCTTACGAATCCCTATTTCCCCACATTTCCAGATGAGATCCTGGAGGAACTGGGTGCGCGGTCCATCCGACGATTCCAGGAAAAGCTCCTCACCTGTGGGGCGGGTTTCCGCCAGCGGTTCACGAACAAGGAAGTCTCGCTGGCCATCACGAACACGAAGCTGCGCGAACTTCACAACCACTCCGTCGATGTCCTCTTGCACATGTGCCCCAACTGCCACGTCCAGTTCGATCGGTACCAGCCCCTGCTGAATCAGGCCATCAAGACCAACTACAAAATGATCCATCTTCACGTCCAGCAACTGGTCGCCCTGGCTCTGGGGGCCGACCCCATTGATGTAGTCGGGATCCAGACCCACTCCGTCGACCCCGAACCGCTTCTCAGAAAGATCGGCATCGCGTGCGAAGCTCATCCCGCCAACGGTGGCCGGGAACAGGAATCATAGATTCGTTGACGCCGAATCCGCGATGACGCGCCGACGTGGTGGAACTGGCGGACGCGCTGTCTCGAGGGGGTCGTGGGCTTTCGCCCGCGGGGGGTCGGGTCCCCCACGGACTCGAATCCCCAAGGAGCCGACCCCCCTCTGTCCACCTTTTGGCGCTGGGTAGGCGGTGGCGTGCGTCCAAAGCGACGGGTCAGCGCAGCCGGAGAAGGGGCGGACAGCCGCATTCCATCGCGAATGCCGTGATAAGATGCAAATCTCGCGGTTTCGAGGTCGAATCCGATGTCACAAACAAAACGGGCTCTCTTTCCAAACGCAAGAGGTCAGCGGATCGCCGCGTGGCTGGACTCGTCCCCGGCGATGGATTCGCCGGACCCGCCCGGCATCCTCGTCTGCCACGGGATGCTCTCCAACAAGGACAGCCGAAAGCACGAGGGGTTCGCCCGGCGGCTCGCCGCCGAGGGTTTCCTCGTCCTGCGGTTCGACTTTTCCTTCGTGGGGGAGTCCGAGGGAAATCTGGAGGACATGACCATCACCGGAGAGGTGGAAGACCTGGCGTCCGCCGTCTCATTCATGCGGACCCATACGAACGGGCCGCTCGGCCTGATCGGCTCCAGCATGGGAAGCGCCGTCGCGGCCCTGTACGCCGCCCGGGACCCCGACGTGTCCGCGATGGTCCTCATGGCCTCCCTCGCCCGGCCGGGCGATTTCAGCCCGGAAACCGCTGCGCTCCACCGGGAGCGGGGGTTCATCGACACCCCCCTGGGAAACATCGGCCTCGGCCTGATCGAGGACTCGAAGCGGCAGGACGTCCTGGGGGCCGTCTCGAAAACCCGGGCGGCCATCCTCCTCATCCACGGGGAGGCGGACGAGCTCATCCCCGTGAAAGAGGCCATGGACCTCTTCCACGCAGCGGAGGGCAAGAAATCCATCCACGTCATCGGCGGCGCCGACCACCGGTTTTCCGAAGATGAGGACGTGGAGGAGTGCACCGGTCTCATCGTGGACTGGTTCCGCCGGCATATGGGCGCCGAACCGAAATCCTGAACCACAGCCGACTTCCCATGGGGCGCGGGGGGGCGCCCGCCCCCCCCCCGGGGGCGGGGGGGGGGGCGGCGGCGCCGCGAGGGGCCGCCGGAGCGCG
>JASLXW010000613.1 GCA_030740135.1 Nitrospinota bacterium | reverse complement strand
GGAGCTCTCGGGCGACCCGGGCTGGCTGATGTCGAAGCTCTCTACCCCGGCGGCGCTCGCGGCCACGTACAGCTGGGTCCCGGCGACCGCCATGGAGACCGAGTGGGAGACGTACGGCACCGGCAATTACGAGAAATGCGCCGATTGCATGGCTCATTGCGGATACGAGGCCACGGCCGTTTCGGACACCCTATCCAACCCGCTCAACGCGATGAAGGTCGCCCTCCGCGGCATCCGGACCGAGGGGGCCATGGCGCCCGAGATTCCGTTGAATGGCGCCCGGTCCGCCGAGTACCGGTATGAAAAACAGGTCAAGGATCTCAGCATCCAGGTGAAGCGAAAAGAGGCCCTGGACCGCGAGACCGCCGGTGTCGCGTAACCTGTCTTTTCATATCGCATTCCGCACTGAACCGCCTTCACGCTTGAAACCCTGAATTGAAGATATTCGTCACGGGCGCTTCCGGCTTCGTCGGGGCCAACCTCGTTCGCCTCCTCGTCTCGGAGGGTCACACGGTCCGGGCGCTGGTCCGGCCGGGAAGCCTCCGGGCGCACCTGGCCGATCTGCCGGGGGAGTTGCTGGAGTGGGTCGAGGGGGACCTGACCTCCCCGGAGGGGCTTCGTCCGGCCATTGAGGGCTGCGAGCGGCTCTATCACGTCGCCGCCGATTACCGCCTCTGGGCGCCCGATCCGGAGCGGATGTTCGCCGTCAACGTCCGGGGAACGCGGGCCGTGTTGGAAGCGGCCAGGGACGCGGGGGTGATAAGGGCCGTTCACTGTAGCTCGGTCGCGGTGCTGGGGAATTCTCCGGATGGAACGCCCCTGGACGAGTCTTCGGACCCTGGGGTCGGCGCGCTGGAGGGGCAATACCGAAAAACAAAATACCTGGGCGAGAAAGAGGCCCTGGCCGTGAGCGCAGAAGGGTTTCCGGTCGTCGTCGTCAACCCCAGCGCCCCCGTCGGTCCCGGGGACGTGAAGCCGACCCCCACGGGCCGGATCATTCTGGATTTTCAGAAAGGAAAGATGCCGGCCTATCTGGACACCGGCCTCAACCTGGTGGACGTTCGGGACGTGTGCCGCGGCCACGTTCTGGCCATGGAGCGGGGGAAACCCGGCGAGCGCTACATCCTGGGGAACGCCAATCTGACGTTGAAAGAGATCTTAGGGCTGCTGGCGGACATCCTGGGCAAGCGTGCCCCGAGAATCCGGATTCCCCACCGCCTTGCCCTTTTGATGGCCCACGTCAACGAAGCCGTCTCCAGATACGTGACCCGCCGCCAGCCGCTCATCCCGCTCTCCGCCGTCCGCCACGCGGCCCATTACATGTTCTACAAATCGGACAAGGCCGTCCGGGATCTGGGCTTTCAGCAGACCCCTCCCGAGACCGCCCTGAGCGATGCCGCCCGGTGGTTCGAGGAGAACGGCTACGTGGCCGGAAGGCCGAAGTTCGGCGGCGGCTCCTGAACCGGCCGCATCCTCTTCCCTCCGCCTCACCCATCTGATTCACGGCCCTTCCCACCGCCTGGGCGGTCTGGACCTGGTTCTGGGGTATGACGTGGGTCCAGACGCAGAAAGACGAATTGGGGTTCCAGGTGTGGGGCCGGTAGTTTTCGTCGTCGTGGATTTGGTCCGGCTCGGCGAAGATCTCGACCACGTTTCCGTCGGGGTCCGGGTAGTACATGGACAGGTTGTGGCCGGGACCGTGGCGTCCGATGCCCCAGAGTAGCCGGACGCCGTTTTTCCACGCGATGTCCGCCACTTCGTATCCCGCGTGGTTCATGCTGGGGGCGGGTCCTTTGACGAGCGCCGTGGCGTGGTGGTCCGGGTTGCATCGCAGCCGGAAGAAGACATCGCCGGCGATCTTGTCCGAGATGCGGAAATCCAGCACGTCCGTGTAGAACTTGACGGACTCCGCGGGGTCTTTTGCGTGGAGCGGCACGTGCCCCAGCTTGGTGGGCTTGGCGGCGTGGGGGATCTCCGGTCCGACGAATTCGTCCATCCCGGCGCAGACCTCGAGCCGGTTGCCCTCCGGGTCGCAGAAGCGGACCCCGTAGGGGCTGCCCGGCTCATCCCACTCGG
>JASLXW010000612.1 GCA_030740135.1 Nitrospinota bacterium | reverse complement strand
GAGATTCATCGCCGCCCTCGGAATGACAGATTGGGGCATTTCAGACCCCCCAGAATCGTTTTTCCGCAACCTGCTAAGCAACTCCACTTCCGGCCCGGTTCCAAATCGCCTGTGGAACGCGGTCATCACACGGCGGGGATGCCGCCCTTCTTCCACCGGGATGTCCAGATCGGGAATCTCAGATGCGTTGGATATGTGATGGCCGGGGATGTCGTGGAGGTAGACGGATAACAAGTTCAACGCCAGGGTGTGGTTGCCGAATTCACGAGTGGCCGCCTCAAGCTCCTCGTCCGTCCCGCGAACGCCGCGCACACGCAAAAGCGCCCTTCCGGCTTCATCGGAGATCTGCTCCAGATCCGTTTGAACGATTGCCTTCTCGAATGACTTCAGATCGGCGACATTCTCTCGCGTCGTGATGACGCAAAGCCCTAAATTCTCCCGGGCAAACTCTGAAATCAGCGTACCCAAGGCCGGGTCTTTGATGAGACCGCGCTCGTATTCGAGATGCGATTGGAGGGGCTCCATCCCGTCGAGGACGAGGAGGGTCTTTTCCTTCCGTACCAATTCCGCCAGCCGCTCGCTCTTGCTCCAGGGAGAGCCATCCTTGGGGTCCGGGTCACCGAACCATTCCAGGGTTGCGGCCATGAACTCATCTGCCGATGTGACCCGCTCTCCCGTGCCCTGGCTGTAGAACGACCAGGCGTAGACCCGCCGAGCGCCGCAATAGTTGTCCGCCCCCATCCGCTCCAGCCATTTGTTGACCAAAGTGGATTTCCCCACGCCGCCCCAGGCGACAAGGCTGACGACGTTCGTTGATTCGGAATCCCAGGATTCGTCCAGGAGCACCAGGTCCTTTTGGCGTCCGAACAACTCCGCGCCGGTCACCGGCATTCGGTCGATGTCTACTTGCTCCGGCGAGGGCCATTCGGAAGCGGGCTGTGTAGGAGGGGTGTATTCGGGATCGTCAAGGATTTTGAAAATGCGTTCGGCCACGTCCGCGAAGACGGTGTCCCAGTCTTCCTTGTAATCCACGGTGACCGATTTGCCGTCGCGGGGCAGCATTTGACGCGGTTCCAACCAGGAAACGGCCTTCCACGCGCAGGGCCGCAGGAGTATGAAGTAGAGGGTCATACCGTCGCGCTTGCGGCGTACCAGCAGATCCGGGATTTCTTCCTTCACGCAAAAATCAGAGTTCAGATAATCGGACGAGATCAGGCAGATCGATACCGTTGCCTCGGCCATGATCCGCTTGATTTCCTGATACCATTCGTCGGTGGGTTCGATCTGCCGATCGTCCCAAATCGTGATTCGATCCTCCTTCTCCAAGACACCCAGATGAGGCCGCAGGCGGTCCTTCCACTCCTCGTCCTTGTGGCTGTAACTGATGAAGACAGTGGGCTTGTCCACGGCCAACGGAAACCTCCCCGGGTCCGTCATCCCGCTGAAGATCGGGAATGCGCTTACGCGGGATCACATGAATTTCCGTAGTCTACCAGCCCTCCCCCCTTGAAGTCCTGCCTTCTTTACGCGGATTCGCCGCGAGGGCGGGGATAATCCATGACATGGGCGAACGGGGTAGGTTGGGTGCGACGGGCCGGTCTTGAGCCGGTTGGCTCCCCGTCCCGTCCCGCCTTTTCCCGCCTCACATTCGGAATGGTGTGTTATCGTGGATGGGCAAAGAACAAACCCCACAGCGCCCGGTCATGGAATCGCGGCCCGGTTTCCCCCCCCCTCCCCCGCCTTTTCGCCAAGCCCGAACCCGTAAAACCAATCGGTAAAGAGCGGATGCGTCCGCGCCATGGAAGACTTGACTTTGCGCGCCCGCCAAGCTAGAAGAATCTCTTTGATCGGAATGCCTTCAAAGTAAGGCCGCTCTGAACCGCCGGACGAAAGCTCCCTCATCATCCGGCAGGGGATTTATCATGTTCTACGCCCAAATGCTGATCAACAGCCTTCTGCTCGGCGGCATCTACGCGTGTGTGGCCATAGGCTTCTCCCTGGTGTGGGGGGTCATGAACATCCTCAACGTCCTTCATGGGACGTTCCTGATGCTGGGCGGCTACATTACATTCTGGCTGTTCCAGCTC
>JASLXW010000611.1 GCA_030740135.1 Nitrospinota bacterium | reverse complement strand
GGGGTTTCGGGCGCCTCTCCGCCCGCCGCGGGGGGGGTCGTTCTTCGACTACCAAAGCCGGGCCCCGCGGGCGGAGCCTCTCCTCCGTCGGGACGCCGTCGGCGTCCCACCCCCGGAGGTCGTAATACGAGTCCAACATCGCCGACAACTCATCGGGCGGGCAGTGCATCCCCTCGTGGGGACCTTCGGGAATGGGGACGTGTTGCACGCGGTGGGGGAGCGTGTCGTCCTTTCGCCGAACCCCGTCCCGCACATGGAAGTCGCGTTCCAAGTTGCAGATCCGCTCGCCCGTCCGCTCGAGCTCATCCTCCGTCACGTCCCAGCCCATGACGAGCTCGAGCATCCGGGCGTAGTTCTCATTGACCATCGCTCCGTACCCCCGCTCGCTCGTGAACCGGCACTGGGTGATGGAATCGTTCAGGGCGGTGAAGTTCTGCGTCCGGACGGCGAAGAGCGGCTTTCCCTCCACGGAGCGGTTGTCGAAGTCTCCGGCGTACTGGAGCGTCGGGCGGGTGTCGTGGTGGCTGCCGCCCCGGGTGCCGGTGGCGTAGCCGATGCTCATGCCCTTGAGCGCCCGGGCGGAGTGGGCGGGAAGCTCGAGGCCCTTGGCGGTGCAGAGGAATTCCTCCGTCTCCGCCCCCCACCGCTCGGCCAGCCGCCGGGAGCCCTCGGCCAGGAGGTCGCCGAACCCCCGGCGGTGGGCGGTGTCCTCAACGAGCCGCAGCATCGCGCGGTAATCGCCCCAATTCAGTGGAAAGCCCACGTCGTCTTCTTTGAGAAATCCCTCCTCGTAGCACTCGAAGGCGAACGACATCGTGACGCCGAGTGAGATCGTATCCAGCCCCAGCTCGTCCGCGAGGAGGTTGGCCTTGAGAAGCGCGCCCGGGTCGCGGTGGTCCAGCATCGTCCCCAGAGCGAAGATCGTCTCGAACTCCGGCATCTTCCACGTCGTCCCGGCGAATTCGCCTTCCGTCATGCTGTAGTTTTTTCCGCAGGCGACGGGGCACTTGAAGCACGTGGTGTCCTTCTCCCAGATCTCCTCCTTCATCTGCTCGCCGCTGATGGGCAGGCAGTCCTCGAAGGTCTCCGTCTGGAGGTTCCGCGTCCCCAGCGCCCCCAGCTCGTTGGCCATCCGGACCAGGACCGGCGTCCCATAGACGTTGAGGGCCTTGGTCCCCGTCCGGACGTCCCCGGTCGAGCCGGAAACGAACGCCTTCAACCCCTTGGGGTCGGCCACTTCGGTCTTCCGCCGCCCCCGGACCGCGATCGCCTTGAGGTTTTTCGAGCCCATGACCGCGCCCATGCCGCCCCGCCCGGCGATCCCGTCCCGGCTCTTTCGCCACGTGTGGACCATGGCGGCGTACCGGACGAGGTTCTCCCCGGCCGGGCCGATGGCGATCACGTCCGCCTTGCCGCCCTCCCGCTCGCAGACCGCGTCGCACGTCTCGCGGATCCATTTTCCCCAGAGGTCTTTCGCGGGCTTGATCTCGACCGACTCGTCGGTGATGGAGAGATAGACCGGCTCATTCGCCCGGCCCGTGACGACGAAGGCGTCGTAACCCGTCCGCTTGAGGGTGGTGGGCCACGAGCCGCCGAACGTGGAATCGAAAAACAGGCCGTTCAAGGGGGACTTGGTCGCGACGCACGCCCGGCTCGTGCTGGGAATCGCCGTGTCCGTCAGGGGGCCGACGGCGCAGGCAATTGCGTTCTCCGGGCCGAGGGGGTCCGTGTCGGGGCCGATCAGGTCGTAGAGAAGCCGGGCGCAGAACCCGTTGCCCCCGATGAACCGTCGGGCCATTCCCCCGTCCACCGGCGCCTCGCGGGTCTTCCCCGCCGTCAGGTCAACGTAGAGAATCTTTCCGGCGTAACCGTACATGCGGCGCGTCTCCCAAGGGGCAGGAATCAAAAATTACATGATGGATATTTTAGCAGGTTATTCGGGAAGTCCCAGGGGGTTCCGCCGCGTCTGATTTGTTCGGTCGATCAGCCAGGATTTCTCACCAACCGATGGTCTCGTGCTTCGCATGCCGCAGGGATCGTACCGATCACCTGGTTCGGGTGAGAGTAGCGGATACTCGCAACGACCGTTTCCCGGGC
>JASLXW010000610.1 GCA_030740135.1 Nitrospinota bacterium | reverse complement strand
CTAATCAATACTTTGGGAAAAATTCCCCAACCGAACCAGACGATGAGCAACGGACCAATCGCAATTTTGGGGAAGCACTGGGAGAACACAAGAAGCGGCATGATCGCGCGCTCGATCGTCCTGGACCAGACCAACAACATGGCAAACGGAACGCCGATGACAATGCTGAGGCTCAACCCGCCGAGCGTTGAGTATACGGTCACACGGCTGTGTCTGAACAGAATATCAACCTTCTCGATAAGCGCTTGATAAACATCCTGGGGAGGCGGCAGGATGTAGGCGGGCACTTTGAACAACTCGACAAAGCCCGCCCAACCCACAATGGCCAGGATTACGGCGGTTACGGGATAAAGGAGCCTGATAAAGCGCGATGGCTCCGTTGTCCGTATCCGCACCGGTTTTCCCTGTATGGCATTCATTGAGCCCTCTCCTCTCCACCGAGAAGGACGCGAATGCAATCGGGCTTACAAGACTCTTCACAGCTATAACAAAGGATGCAGTCATCCAGCCGCAAAAGGTAAGCAACCTGGACGTCCGTGTCCAAGTCCAGGCAATCCGTAGGGCAGGCCAATACACACAGGTCGCAGCCGGTGCAGGCCTCCTTTTCGATTTCGATGGAAATGCCCGGAGAATTGATAAAAGGAGGCGGCTCCCAAGCCGAACGGTCGGGTCTTCTCTTGGTTTTGGCGATATCTGTCGGAGTCATTCCGTAACGACCTTATCCCTTTCCCAGATTAGCTCGCCCTCTCCGCGCAAACTCTTGGGCCGACTGGCCTGCGCGGCGGGATCGCCGAACGAGCGATGCCGGTCGGTGGGAAGAGGAACCCGTGTGACGGGCATGGGAACTTCCTTCAACTCCATCCCCCCTTCCGATTTCCGGATGACAATATTTTTCAGGAACCGATCGTTATCGATTTCCGGGCAGTCTTCCCGGAAATGCGTTCCGCGACTCTCGGCTCGCGCCAAGGCGGATCGGGCGGTGATTTCATGCGAAAGGAGCATATATTCCGCTTCCAGGGCGGTGCGAAGTTTCCTGAAGCCAGGTGCGAAAAGTTTCGGTATCCGCGTTCGCTTGACTTCGTCCAGGGAATCCAAACTCCGCGTCAGGCTTTCTTCGGAGCGAATGACCCCGATTCCTTCCCAGCCGATTTGCTTGAGCTCGCGAACAACTTGATCCGGATTTCCTTCCGGCGAAGGCTTCTTGTCCAAAAGCCCCGCAATTCGCCGGAGTGAATCCTCGACTCGGGTCTCGGAAGGTTTTCGCAGGGATTCATTCTCGGCTCGCCGCGCCGCCTCCCGGCCCGCGCGGGCCCCGAAAACGAGGCAATCGGTCAGCGCGTTTCCTCCGAGCCTTCGAGCGCCGTGGACCAAACCGGCCGCTTCCCCCGCCGCATAGAGACCCGGGACGGTGGTTTCGCATCGGTCGTTGATGTGAATCCCTCCGAGGTTCGTGGTGGCGCCGGGAATGACACGCATCATCTTCTCTTGAATGGGAAACTCTCTGAGGATGGCGTCCCGGTTGTGACGGCCCGGAACGTCCTCGTCCCAATAGTCCGGGGGAACATCACGGCAATCCAGGAAGACGGCGCCATCCTCGTCCCGCCCTTCGTGGATCTCCGTGGCGATGGCCCGGGAGATGGTCTCGCGGACATCGGGAGGAAGGGCCCCGTACCGGACGGGGAAAGGGTCCTCCATCGCGCCGACGACCTTCAGGTAATTCGGGAGAAAGGCCTCCCCCCGGGCATTGACAAGTTTGCCGAAGAACCTCGCGTAGCAAGGGAGTACGTACCACATGGGAAGGCCCGGCTCATCCAGGATGTAGGGGTCGAACATCACGAACTCCATCCCGATCAGCTCCGCGCCCGCCCGGTAAGCCATTGCATATCCGTCCCCGATGATGGTGGAGGATACATTGTTACGCGCGAACGAAGCCCCGGCGCCCCCGGTGGTCAGGATGACGGCTTTGGCCCGAACCTCGACGAACTTCTCGTTGAAGAAGCTGAAGAACAGTCCCCCCACAACCTCGCCATCCTCCACAAGGAGATCGATAAGGATGGTGTTGACTCGTGTCTTGACACCCAAAAACTTGATGTTGTCGG
>JASLXW010000060.1 GCA_030740135.1 Nitrospinota bacterium | reverse complement strand
AGCCGCCCCCTTTTGTCCCCTGGTTCATATGCCACAACCCATACAGACGCTCTCACGGCTCTTGGGGGGGGTCCCCGGCCCGTCGCTCGGCGGAATAGGGGACCCGTTGTGAAAAAATCAGCGGGGTGTGATGGGCGGGAGTAAAACGGGAGTAAATCGGGAGTATAGCAGCGGTCAACCCTGCCCATTCCGTGTCACTGAGTCCAACACCCCGGAATCGCCCAAGCCCTTATTCCTCAAAGGAAAACCCCAAAAAACCCGCATGCTACTTGTGTGCCGCGAACCTCTCAATTTCCCCTTATAATGATCGGCTGTTTCGACGTTCACTCCGCGGAAGTGCGCGAATGGAAAGAACCCCCGCAATCCGCTCTGGGAGATTCCGGATGACCACGAAGATGCCGTACGGTTGGGGGAAAGTTCCGTTCGATTTCGAGGACCGGAAAAAGTGGATGGACCTGCCCTTCCCCGTCGAGGAGTACGCGGCGCGCATCGAGCGCGTGCGGGAAAAAATGCGCCCGCGCGGCTTCGACGCCCTGGTGGTCTACGGAACCCGGGGGGACCGCGGGCCCATCCGCTACCTGACCAACTTCGAGGACTACTACAAGGGCGACAACCTCTGCGCCATCCCCCTGGAGGGCGAGCCGGCCTTCATCACCAACTCGGTCTTCCACGGCGAGCCGATGCACTCGGGCGTCCAGCACGTCTGGATGCGGGACGTGCGGTGCGCCGCGCACCCCCGGACGGCCCCGGACGCCGTCTCGGTCTTCGACCACCTGGCCGACGTCCTGCGCGATCGGGGCCTGGGCGGCGGGAAGGTCGCCCTCTCGGGCGACGCGGCGGCGGCCCTGAAGGAGCCGATCTCACACGTCCTGCCCGGGGCCGGGCTTTCGGACGCGGGGAAGATCGTCGCCGAGGCGATGACGATCAAAAGCCCCGCCGAGGTCCAGGTCCTGAAAGAGAGCGCCCTGGTCCTCGATGAGGCCCTTCACGCCGCGATGGTCAACGCCAAACCGGGGGTGAGCGAGTACGAGCTCTCGGGCCTCGCGATGGAGGCGCTGTTCCGGAACGGGGCCGAGGGCGGAAACTTCCCGATGGCGCTCTCCTCCGGACCCCGGGCCGGCTTCAAGCACGTCCCCCCCGTGAACCGGAGGCTCCGGAAAGGCGATTGGGTCTTCGCGGACCTGGGGGGGGTCTACAAGGGGTACGCCAGCGACGCTTCCCGGCAGACGGTCGCGGGCGGACCTTCCAAGGCGCAGCGGGATTTCATGGAGGCGCAAATCGCCATCGTCGAAGCGGTCCTGGCCGAGGCCAAGGCGGGCGTCCGCATCTGCGACCTGGCGAAGGTCGGCATCGAAGCGGCCCGGGAGGCGGGGGTCGAGGACCACCTCTACTTCCGCGGCCACGGCATCAGCACGTTCTCCCACGTCCCCCCCTCGATCAACCCGAAAAACGAGGCGGCCCTGGAAGAGGACATGGTGTTCTGCTTCGAGCCGATGCTGATCCGATACGAGTTCGGCACGGCCTGCGTGGAGAACATGTACCACGTGACGAAGGATCGCCTGGTCACCCTGAACGAATGCCCATGGCGGTATTGGGAGTGAAATTCGCGGACCTCTGGTGGGGCGGGCGAGGGTTGGTTGACCCTCCAGCCCACATTCGGAAGGCGGCCAAGGGGTCACCGACCCCAAGATGGCCGCTCCTTCAGAGGGAGGCGGCCTCCTTACGCAAAAAAGATTGTTTTCGGCTGGTGAAAGGCCCGGCTAGGCGCCTTCTTTCGGCGGGATGATCGGCAGGAGGACGTACGCGTCCCGGCCGAGGCCGATGTGAAGGGTGGTCTTGCCGCCGAAGACCTCAGCCGGGCGGTCGCGCGGGTCGTTGTGCAGGAACGGTCCGCACCCCTTGAACTCGTTCTTCATCGTCCCGAGTGTCCCCCCGCTTTCGCCGGCGTACTCGTAGTCCTTCCCGCGCACCGTCAGGGCGATCCGGTGGCCGGCCGGCGCGACGATGGAGGTCGGCCAGATCTCCACGTCCAGCGCAACCGCCTCTCCCGGCGTCAGCGGCTGTTTCTCGTCATGAGTGTGGTAGGGCCGGTAATCGGTGCTGAGGCCGGGGTCGAGCTTGCGGTGGGACGCCCGCAGCCAGCCCTGGCTGATCGGCGTGTGCGGGTCGATGGCCCCCTGGAAGACCACCTCCTCCCCGTCGGGGTCGAACACGCGCAGGACGAGAAAGAGGTCGGCGTCCGCCGTCGAGGACGACACGACCAGCCGGGCCGCCGAGGGTCCGGTGATCTCCGTCTCCGCCTCGAGCGGGGCCGAGGTGAAGGTGACGCCGTCGCCCAGGGCGTCGAACTCGATCCGTCCCTCGGCCGCCGCCGGCGCCGGACCGAGACTGAGATCGGCGGGGTCGAGGTGGAAGCGCGTCCACCGGGTCCGGGCGATGGGCCACTCCCCTTCCATGCGCTCCTTGAAACCGTCGATCCGGCGGACCTGGAGCTGGACGGCCGGCTGCTCCGGCCAACCGTTGTCGAGACCCTTGAGGAAGTGATCGAAGAAACGCTTCTGGAGGCGGACGCCGTAGTCGGTGTAGAAATGCGTCCAGTGCTCGATCCCGTGGATCTCGATCCACTTCCGCTCGGAGGCGGCGCGCACGAAGCCCTCGACGTTTCCGCGAAGGTGAAGCCCCTGCCCCCCCCAGTTCCCCGTGGTGAGGAAGGGGACGGCGACCTTGTCCCAGACCGGCGAGCGGTCCTTGTGGTAGTCGTCATCGAGCGGGTGCGCGAGGATCTCGTTGCCCAGGTCGCACCGGTTTTTCGCCATCTCCTCCTCGGACAGCGTTTCCGGGCCGCAGACGAGCTCGCCGGTGACCCGGCTTCGCGGGCCCCGCTCGCCCAGGCCGTACTGGACGGTCTTGACCTGCATGTCGTACCAGTTCTCCCAGAACCGGCAGAGGATGCCGCCGTGGTGCGTGCTGTCGCGGTACCAGTCGGCGGCGCCTTCCCAGATGCACATCGCCGTCAGGTGGGGCGGCTGAAGCGACGCCACCTCCCACTGGTTCATCGCGTAGTAGGAGATGCCGTTCAGGCCCACCTTTCCGTTGCTCCACGGCTGGACGCCCGCCGACTCGACGCAATCGTAGAAGTCCTTCGTCTCCCGGGGGGAGAAATGGTCGATGTACCCCGGCGTGCGGCCGGCGCCCCTGGAATCCACCCGCACGCAGACGTAACCGTCCGTCGCCCACTTCTCCGGATCGACGACCTCCCAGCTCTGGTATTTGTTGGTCGAGCCCGCCGGGATGTCCGGATGCTCTTCGACCATCCGGTCCCATTGGTCTGTGTAGCCCTCCTGGAAGGCGAGACCCTTGGCGTAAGGGCCGTAGGTCAGGATGACCGGGCGCCGGCCCTCCTCGACGGGCCGGTAGACGTCGGCCCGCACGACCAATCCGTCGTCCATCTCGATCGGCACGTCCCAGTCGATCCGCATCCCGTCCCGGACTTCGCTCTTGACCTCGCTCATCTCGTCTCCTTCGACTTGTCTTCTTTCAGATCTCGGCTCGGGCGGGGATCAGCCCGCCGCGCATCCTCCCGCCGCTCAGCGGACATCGGTTCATTCACGGAAATCGGGCGCATTATACCGGGCTTGCCCGGTGTGATCCAAAGGGTTTCCAGAAGATCTCTCTTCATCGGGTTTCTCCTAACCGAATGACCGAACGTCATGGCCGCCCACGACTTGCCTCTGCTCCTGCATCGCCCGGAGCACCCGTTCCGGCGTGAAGGGAAAGGACCGGATCTGAACGCCGATGGCGTCGTAGACGGCGTTGGCGATGGCCGCGGCCGTCGGGGCGAGACCGGGCTCGCCGACCCCCTTCGCCCCGTAAGGGCCGTCGGGGTGAGGCTCCTCGACGACCATGGGGACCAGGGATGGCATGTCGAGGGCGCAGGGGATTTTGTAATCGCCGAAGTTCGCGTTCACGACGGCCCCGGCTTCGAGACGCATCTCTTCGAACAGGGCCGTCCCCAGACCCTGGGCCAGGGCCCCCTCGATCTGCGCGTCGCAGCCCTGGGGGTTGATCGCCTTGCCGACGTCGTGCGCCGCGGTCAGCTTGAGGAGGCGCACCTCCCCGGTTTCCTCGTCCACCTCGACCTCGGCCCCCTGGGCGGCGTACATCCAGAAGGACGTGGGCTTCCGGCTCATGCCCGATTCGGCGTCGGCCGGTGAGGACGGCAGCGGCGTGAAGTGGCCCCGGCCGATGATCGGTCCCCCGATGAATCCGCCGTCGGGCTTGAAAACCCCCATGGCGACGTCGGCGAAGGTCACGAACCGGTCGGGGGCGGCCCGGATGAAGACCCGTCCGTCCCGGGTGTCGAGGTCCTCGGGGGCCGCCTCCAGGAGGACCGCCGCCTGGAAAAGCTGGGCCTTGACGTCATCGGCCGCCCGGAGGATGGCGTTCCCATCGAAGAAGGTGGTCTTGCTGGAGGCGGTCTCCCAGCCGTAGGGCGCCGTCGCGGTGTCGGGCTGGATGACGGAAATCCGGCCGGGCTCGATCCCGAGGGCCTCGGCCGCGATCTGCTGGAGCGCCGTGTGGGCCCCCTGGCCGTGTTCCACGGCGCTGGTGAGCAGGGCCACGCTCCCGCCCTCGTTCACCTTGATCACCGACATGACATGGGCCGTCGGGACGGAGAATTTCCACATGCAGGCGATCCCCCATCCGCGCCGCTTCCCCGGGGGGGCCGGGCGATCCTTCCTGTCGAGCGGCTCGACCGCCCGCCGGACGCATTCCTTGAGGCCCACGGCGTCCAGGGTCTCCCCCGTCGTGCTGACGTCCCCGGCTTCGACGCCGTTGCGGAGCCTGAGCTCGACGGGGTCCATCCCGAGCTCCCGGGCGATGCGGTCGAGCTGCCCCTCGTAGCCGAAGCACGTCTCCGGCACGTCGAACCCCCGGTACGCCCCGGAGATGGGGTTGTTGGTGTAAACGCAGGAGGAATCCACCCGGACGTTGGGGATGCGGTAAGGCCCGTTGGCGGAGAAGCCCGCGTACCGCGAAACGGCGATTTCGTACTCGCCGTACGCCCCCGTGTTCCAGAAGCACCGGACCTCCCGGGCCACCAGGTCCCCGTTCCGCATCACACCGGTCTTGTAGATGACCTTGAGGGGCTGTCGGACGAACGTTGCGACGAACTCCTCCTCGCGGGTGAGCGCGAGGCGGACGGGGAGGCGGCCGCTGTGCACGGCCAAGGCCCCCGCCAGGGTCTCGACGACCGCGCTGATCTTGCCGCCGAAGGCCCCGCCCACCCAGGTGCAGATGATCCACACGTCGCTTTGGGAAAAACCCAGGGCCTGGGCCACCTGCTCCCGCGTCACGTACAGACCCTGCGTCGTCGTCCAAATCGTGAGCCTGCCCTGGGGGGAGAGCTGGGCGATGCAGGCGTGGGGCTCCAGGGGGCAGTGCTGGACCATGGGGATATGGAACGTATCCTCGAATACAAGGTCCGATTGACGGAAACCTTCCTATACGTCTCCGCGACTGAACTCGAAGTGGTTGCAGAGGTTCGTGCCCGGGACCGGATTGAAGATGTTGCGCTGGCACTCGTATTCGCCGAGGTCCGGATGGAGGAGGGGGGCGTCGGGGGCCATGGCCTCCTCAATGTCGAAAACGGCGGGAAGCTCCTCGTACTCCACGCGGATCAGGCTCAGGGCTTCGAGGGCTGCGTCCTCGTCGACGGCGGCGACCCCGGCCACCGGCTCTCCCACGAAGCGAACCCGGTCCACGGCGTAGACGGGCCGGTCCTCAAGGCGCGTCCCCCATATCGCGTCGGGGAAATCCTTGCCCGAGACCGCCGCACGCACGCCCGCCAGCCGCTTCGCCGGCGCCAAGTCCACGTGGAGGACCTTGGCGTGGGGATGGGGGCTTCTCAGGATCTTGGCGTGGAGCATGCGGGGAGCGGTCACGTCCGGCCCGTAGGCCGCCATTCCCGTCGCCTTTTCGTAGCCGTCGCCCCGCTCGTAATTGGCCCCGATCCTCGTCTGACCCGCCATCGTCTCCCCCTCCGGATCGACGCCCTCGAGCACATGGGTAAACGATTGAGAGATAACCCGCTCGCTCGACCCACCCCGTTCGGGCGCTCGCGTTGGCGAGAAACGCGAGTGAGGTTCCGCCTCCATGTCGCGCCCGATTGAAAACCAGCGGAGGCTGAGGGTCAACCGACCCGCGCTGTCTTCTGATTCAATCGCAAGCGTCCGCGTAGACTCGCTACCGGGTCAGGACGATGACCGTGACCGCGCCCAGGTCGCCGTGCATGGCGCCGCCGGTGCAGTGGGCGACGCCTACGCGCCCGTTCTCAACCTGGCGGCCCTCCGCCTCGCCCCGAAGCTGCCAGACGAGCTCCGCCACCTGGGCGACGCCGGTGGCGCCCACGGGATGGCCCCGGGCTTTGAGCCCTCCGCCGGGGTTCACCGGAAGCCGGCCCCCGAGGGTCGAATGGCCCTCCTCGACGAACCGTCCCCCCTCCCCCTTGGGACAGAAGCCCAGGTCCTCGTAGTGCATGATCTCGTCGATGGTGAAGCAGTCGTGGACCTCGGACACGTCCACGTCTTCGGGGCCGATTCCGGCCGTTTCCCAGGCGAGCTCGGCGGCCGCGACCGTCGGGTCGAACGTCGTGATCTCCCGGTCCTCGGCGAAGGTCCCGGAGGTTTGCACGGCCGCCGCGATCCGGACGGACGGACGCCCCGCCCGGCGGGCGTAGTCGGCCGCGACCAGGACGGCCGCCGCCGCCCCGTCCGAGGCCGGGCAGCAGTCGTAGAGCCGCAAGGGGTCGGCGACCAGGGGCGAAGCCGTCACGTCCTCGACGGTGATGGCCTTGCGGAAGTGGGCCTTGGGGTTGGCGAGGCCGTGGCGGTGGTTCTTGACGGCGACGAGGGCGAGCTGCTCCCGGGTCGTGCCGAAGAGATCCATGTGGCGCCTGGCCACGGCCGCGTTGAACCCCGGAAACGTGAAGCCGTACTTCGTCTCCAGGTCCACGTCGGCCGCCGCCGCCAGCGCCCGGGTCACGTCGGCGGTGGACCGCTCGGTCATCTTCTCGACGCCGAACGCCAGGGCCACGTCGTAAAACCCGCCGGCGACGGCCATCCACGCCTCCCGGAAGGCGCACGAGCTGCTGGCGCACGCGTTCTCGACCCGGGTGACGGGGATTTTCGTGATCCCCACCTGCCCCAGGGCAAGCTGACCGATCAGTCCGGCCTGGCGGCTCGCCAGACCGCCGTAGCCGTTGCCGCAGTAGGCGACCTGGACCTCCTCGGGACGGACGTCGGCGTCCTGGAGCGCTTCCCACAGGGCGGTCTCCGACAACTCCCGAATCCCTTGATCTTTCATGACGCCGAACGCGGACGTTCCGACGCCCAGGACCCTGACCTCGCGCATCATGTCTCTCCTTCGATGGGCTGGAAGGCGAATCCGTCCGCCAATTCCCCGCGCTCGTCGGGCAGCGGGTGGAGGACCATCTCCATCGGCGTCCCGATGCGGAACGGCGTCTCCGAATCCCCGGACAGGAGGGGAGCGAACAGCCGCACCCCCTCGGGCAGGTCGATCCAGCCGACGGCATAGGGCGGACGGAACCCTTCGAGACCGACGTGGATGACCGTAAAGGTGTAGAGGACGCCGCGCCGGGAAAGGGGGACCGGTTGCATCTCCGTCGCGCGCTCGCACGTAAGGCAGATGCGCTTGGCCGGATAGAACACCCGGCCGCACGCCCCGCACCGGCACCCCCGGGGGACCCACTCCGGGGCCTCCGCCCCTTCTGGGTTTCGGGATAGACCCGCCTCAGGGGTCACGTTTCACCTCCCCGTCTCTTCGGCGGGATCGCCGTACTCTTCCCGAAGGAGCCATTTGTCCAGGTGATACTGGGGCATGATGACGCAGGCGTGAAGATAGGGGGCCTCCGAGGTGACGCGAAAGGTCGCCCGCGTCCCGTTGAGGATGAGATAGGTGTCCCCCTTCCGCGCCGTCCGGGTCACGACCTTGCCGTGGTTGGGGGGGAGGGTGTAGGAAATCTCGGCTTCGCCCTCCAGGATAAAGTGGACCTCGTCGTGCCAGAAGGCCCAGCGGGTCTCCCGGCCCGCGGGGAAGTCTTCGATGGCGATCGTGCCCGCGCGGTCGTTCACCAGGAACTGGACCCGGAAACGCTCCTTCTCTCCCACGACCGGGCCGCCGAATTCCATCTCCCCGGCGTCGTCGAGGACCGCCGGGTCCAAGTGCGCAAAGATCATCAGTGTCTCCTTCCCGCCAAGCGGGCTGGGGTTTTCTCACCGGGGTCTGAGGTCGGTCCAGCGCCGGCTCTTGTGGAGGCCCTCCCGGTAGGCGTCATAAAGGGAGGGACCGTCCCAGAGAGAAACCTCGAACCGCAGCCCCAGGGAGGCCCGCAGATCATCCATCAAGCGGGCGCAAAGGGCCGTCCCGGTTCCGGACGGGACTCCGGAATCCACCTCCACCCGCACGCGAATCTCCTCCCGGTCCCCCGTCCCCAGGGCGACTTCCCCCTTGTATTCTCGGATCTCGGGAAACCGGAACACCACGCCGTCCACGGCCTCGGGCCAGAGGTTCACCCCCTTTACCCGGAGCATGTTGTCCAGGCGGGAGACGGTTCCGGCCTCGATCCCCGGAAAGGTCCGTCCGCACCCGCACGCCTCCGCCGGCAGAGACCGGACCCGGTCGCCGGTGGCGAACCGGATGAGCGGGGAGGCCTCGGCGTCCAGGGGGGTGACGACCAGCTCGCCCCAATCCCCGGGCGCGACCGGCGCCCGCGTCTTCACGTCGAGGATCTCGAAGAGGACCCGGTGGGGGAGGGTGTGGAGAACCCCCCGGGCGCCCTTCCACCAGACACCCCGTTCGCAGGACCAAGCCATCGCCCGCTGGGTGGAGCCGTACTGCTCGAAGACCTTGGCCCCCCAGGCGCTCTCCTGCTCGTGGATCCAGGCCTCGGAGAAGGGCTCGCCGGCGACCAGGATCCGCTCGACCTCGAGGTCGGTCCCGGGGTCGAGACCCATCTCCCGCGCCACGGTCAGCATGCGCCGCAGGTAGGAGGGCGACCCGATCAGGAACTTGCCCCCGAACCGACTCAAATACTCGACCTTTTTCGGGGTGTCGTACGTCCCGACCTGGAAGATGTTGGCCCCCAGGTTTCGGAGTCCGTGGTAGTACCAAAGTCCCGCCGCCGAGGTGTGCATGGGGAGCGTATTGAACACCGCGACCCCGGGCCGAACGCCCGCCCAGAAAAAACCGCAGGCCTCCATGTCGAAGACCGTGTCCAGGTCGCCCCGGCTGAGACCATAGACCTCCCGGATCCTGCCGCTCGTCCCGCTGGTTTCGACGACTTGGGCCACCTCGCACGCCGGAACCTGAAGCCGCTCGCCGTAGGGGGGGGCCGCCTCGATGTCGTCCAGGACCTCCGCCTTGGAAGTGGTGGGGAGCCGCCGCACGTCATCCAGGCATTGAACACGGCCGGGGTCCGCGCCGGCCGCCTTGAACTTGCGCCGGTAGAAGGCGTTATTGCGCATCACCCGGTCCAGAAGGGCCCGGAGCTTGCGCAACTGAAGGGCCGCCAGCTCCTCGCGGGACAACGTCTCGACGGAAGGGTCGTAGAATTGAACCTCGGGCGCGGCCACCGGGTCCCTCTCTTCCTCGCGCCTCCTCGCGGACGCGGGTTCGTCGGGAAAACGCGCCGTCTTGGGATGTTGTCCGCTCAAGGTCTTCAAACGGTCTTGACCAGGGTCCCGTAAAGCTCCGGGCGTCGATCCCGGTAGATCATGATGCGGCGGCGGGCCTCCGCGATTTCGTCCAGATCGATGGTCCCCCGGACAAAGACCGGCCCTTCGGCCTCGGGTCCCTGGGCGATGACGGAGCCGTCGGGACCGACGATGCAGCTGATCCCGTAGTAGCGCGTATCGTGCCCATCGACCGTCTCGACCCCCGCTTTGTTGCAACCGGCTGTGAAGACGACGTTCTCGGCCGCGTTGGACCGGAGCCCGCAGACCCACATTTCCCAGACGTACCCCGCCGAGGCCGTCGGAACGAGGATCAACTCCGCTCCGCTCAGGGCGAGGACCCGCCATCCCTCGGGGAACCAGCGCTCGTAGCAGACCAGACACCCGATCTTCCCCAGGTCGGTGTCGAAGATGGGGTATCCCGGACCCAGCCGGAAGTAGAACTTCTCATCGTTCACCATATCCCCCCAGCGGAAGTGGGAGATGTAGTTCTTTCGGGCGGCGGGCACCCGCGTGCCGTCGGGGAGGACCCCTTCGATGACCTTTCCGTCCGGTCCGATCAGGGCCGCGCTGTTGTAGAACTCCCCCTCCAGCGGTCCCTTCTCGAACATGGGGAGCAGGATGTGACAGTTGTGCTCGCGGGCCTTCTCGCCGAAGGCCTCCGTGGCCGGCCCCGGGATGGTTTCGGCCAGGCCGATGTATTTCTGGTCCGTAAAACCTACGCAGAAGAACTGCGTGGTGAACATCTCCGGGAAGACGATCAAGTCGACCGGCTCCTGGGCCGCCTGGTCGATGAGGTCCAGCCCCGTCTGAATGTTCTCCTCCTTGGAGGGCGAAGCCGGGGCCGTTTGAATCAGACAGATCTTGGTCTCTCGCGACATGCTCCATTCCTCCTGTATTAAGTCTGCGCAGACTTTGAGGCCCGGCGCGGGATGTAGGCGCCGTGGCCGGGTTTGCCCGTGATCTCTCCGTCCCGCATCACCACCGTTCCCCGGACCATGCTCAGGGTCGGCCAGCCTTCCATCTCCATCCCGTCCAAAAGCGTGTAGTCGGCGTTGGAGTGAAGGATGTCGGGCGTCACTTTGACCTTCTTGTGAAGGTCCACGAGGACGAGGTCGGCGTCCGAGCCGACGGCGATCTCCCCCTTCTGGGGATAGATCCCGAAGACCCGGGCGTTGTTGTAGCAACAGAGCTCCACGACCTTCTCGAGGCCGATCCGGCCTTTGTTGACCCCCTCGTGAAGGAGGGTGCTCAACATGGTCTCGGTGCCGGGGAATCCCGGGATGGAGGTCCAAAGGCCCTCCTTGCGCTTCTCCGTGACGGGCATGATTGTGGACTGGTCCGACCCCATGCAGCTGATCACCCCCGAGCGGATCCCCTCCCAGAGCCGCTCCTGGTCCCACTCGCTCCGCAAGGGCGGGTTCACCTGCCCCAGGATGTCGATCTTGTCGTGGTCGTCCTTTGTGAACTGAAGGTAGTGCGGGCAGGTCTCGGCGATGACGTTGACGCCCCGCGCCTTGGCGTCGGCGACGAGGTCGACGCCAAGGCCGATGGTCATGTGGACGACATAGAGTGGGGCCCCGGTGGACTCGGCATAGAACAGGGCGCGTCTCAGATTTTCTTCTTCCGCGATGGACGGCCGCGCCTCCGTCCAGGCGGCGAGGTCCTGACGGCCGGCCGCCTTCAGCCGGGCCTTGTGGTGGTAAACGATGTCCATGTTCTCGGTGTGGACCATCGCCCAGGCGGGAAAGCCCTCGGCGTGAAGCTTTGCGAGCTGCTCGAAGCCGGTGATGATCTGCCCGTCGTCCACGGATCGGACGCCGAACATCTCGGCCTCCTCGCCCCGGTAGGCCATCATGAACTTGAAGGTGGTCATCCCGAGCTCCCGGGCGTAGCGGGGCAGCTCTTCAATGTGCTGGTCCGACGTGATGAGGCCGCTGAAGCCGAAATCGACGGTGGCCCCCTTCTCCACGAATCCTTTCGACTCTTCGAAGATCTCCAGAAAAGACAGCCCCGGGTCCCGGCGGAGGAAGACCATCGGGATGCACGTGGTGACCCCTCCGCCGGCGGCCGACTGGGACTCGGTCCTGACGTTGTCCTCGAAGGTGTAAACGGGGTCTCCGTTCGAAAAGGTGGGGTTGCGCGAGCTGTCCTGGAGGTGCATGTGGGGATCGATGAGACCGGGCAGGACATAAAGACCGGCGGCGTCGATCACCTCCCCGGCCTCCGGAAGCTCCGAGCCCGCCATGATGCCCGCGATCTTTTCCCCCTCGATGAGAACGCTCCCCTCCCGGGTCCCATCGTGATTCACGATCTTCCCGCCCTTCACGATCACATCCACTGTCGGCATCCTTCACTTCTCCTTTTCAACGTCATAGTGAACGTCGTACGCTTGCCGCGTCAAGATGCCCGCCCGCTCGGCCGGCGACGCCACTGTTCCAAGAATGAGGTTCTCGTGCGGCCCTCCCTCAAGGGGAATCGCTCACCCCCACCGCGGAGGTCACGTACGCTTCCAGGTCGATCCCCTCCCAGAGCTCCTGTTTGACGTCGCACCGCTCCGGGAAAGAAGTATCCACCGGTCTGCTGGCGTCGATGCCGACGCGGGTGTTCATCCCCCCGTGCTCGTTGCGGCTCCTGCCCGTATGGCCCGAGGGATCGATGATGCACACGAAGGACCCCGGGACGAAGAAAAAATCCCGGTCCGGCTGGGTGCGGGTGGTGACGGCCCACATGACCTCACGGTCACTATAGATGTCCACGTCTTCGTCCACGACCACCACCAGCTTCATGTAGGGATCCGCCGCCAGGGCCGCCAGGGCCGCGTTCTTTCCCTGGCCTTCATGTTCTTTGCGGATCTGAATGAAACCGGTCAGGCGGCAACCGCCCGATTCCGCCACGGCCACGTTGCGCATGGACGGGATCACCTCTCTCACCCGCTTGTACAGGTTGGACTCCCGGCCCAGCAGGCCCAGATAATTGTGATCCAGGTAGAGGTTGTTGAGGTCCAGAAAGATGGCGTCCCGCCGGTGGGTGATGGCCGTGACTTGGAAGACGGGGTTCTGCCGGGCGGGACCGTAGTGCCAGGTGAATTCGCCCATGGGGCCTTCCTCCTCCCGGACGTCGGCCAGGATTCGGCCCT
>JASLXW010000609.1 GCA_030740135.1 Nitrospinota bacterium | reverse complement strand
AGCGCGGTCGCCCGCGCGGCCGGACAGCAGCCGGTCCACCGCGGCCTCGACCGTATCGGGGCGGACCGGCGCATCGCAGGCGGGGCACACCGTCTCGCCGACCTTGGCATAAAGGAGGCGGAGATAGTCGTAGACCTCCGTCGCCGTCCCGACGGTGGAGCGGGAGTGCTTGACGGGGTTGCGCTGCTCGATGGCGATGGCCGGGGAGACGCCCTCGATGTAGTCCACGTCGGGCTTGTCCACCCGCTCCAGGAACTGGCGGGCGTAGGTGGAAAGGGACTCGACGTACCGGCGGTGCCCCTCGGCGTAAAGCGTATCGAAGGCGAGGGAGGACTTCCCCGATCCGCTGAGGCCGGTGATCACGATGAACTCCCCCCGGGGGAGGTCGAGGTCGATCCCCTTGAGGTTGTGCTCGCGCGCGCCCCGGATGGAGATGGTGTCGAGCATGCGGCCCTCCGCCCCGAACCTTTCAAGACCGGGAAACGAAATTCACCTGCTCGGGCATAGAAAATCCAGGCCCAAACGTTCCATTTTTCCCCGCCCCGCCGGGGGTGTCAAGGAGCGGCGAATGGCTCCCCGCTTCCATCATGGCATTCGCCGGACTCCGCGTTGGGACGCGAGCGCTCATGGAAATCCGCGCGGCAATTTCATGGCGTCCGCAAACCCGGCAATCTCCATTTTCGAAACCTTGGGCGCCTCCCGCATCTTGACACCCGTCCCCGACCGGCCTAGATTCGGGGCGAGGTGCACGGGCAGGCCTCTCCCGCCGGGCGGTCCCAGTCCGAGAGATTCACTATGCGATTCAGACACTCCTCCTGCATCCGATCCATCGCCGCGTTCCTCGCCCTTGCGTTCTGCCTTTCCGCGTTCACGGTCTCCACCGCGGAGCGGGCCAATCCCAAAGCGGACAAACCGCCGCGCTACCAGGCCGCCCTCCTCATCGAGGCCGAAACGGGCCAGGTCCTCTTCGAGGATCAGGCGGACAAAAAGCTCATGCCCGCCTCCCTCGTCAAGATGATGCTCATGCTCATCGTGGCGGAATCGGTCAAACAAGGCGCCTTCTCGCTCGACCGGAAGGTGCACATCTCGGGGGCCGCCAGCCGGATCGGGGGATCGCAGGTCTACCTGAAGGAGAGGGAGGTCTTCACGCTGGGCGAGCTGCTCAAGGCGGTCGTCATCGCCTCGGCCAACGACGCCGCCTATTCCATCGCCGAGCACATCGCCGGCGCCCCCGAGGCGATGGTCCAGTTGATGAACGAGCGCGCCCGGGAGCTTGGACTGACCCGGACGGTGTACACCAACGTCCACGGCCTTCCGCCGGCTCCGGGCCAGTCCCAGGACTACACCTCGGCCCGGGACATCTCGATCATCGCCCGGGAAATCGTCCGCCACCCGCTCCTGCTCAAGTGGGGGGCCACTGTGGAAGACACCTTCCGCAACGGAAAATTCAAGCTCTACAACACGAACAAACTCCTGCGCCGCTTCCCCGGAATGGACGGAATCAAAACGGGCTACTACGAAAAGGCGGGGTTCAACCTTTGCGCGACCGCAAAGCGGAGCGGATTCCGGCTGATCTCGGTGGTCCTGGGGGCCCCCACGCAAAAAGGCCGGGTTCGTGAAACCCGAAAACTCCTCACGCGGGGGTTCCGCGTCTACAAGAAGGTCTCCTTCTTCACCGACGGGAGGACGATCGGCAAACCCGTCGCCGTGGCTCAGGGGAAGAAAAAGACCACAACCGTCGTCGCGGCCAAGCCAATCTCCGTCCTCGTCAAGCGGATCCACGTCCCCAAAGTCAAGACCCGGATCACCCTGAAGAGGAACCCCATCCCGGCCCCGGTCATGAAGGGTCAGGAGGTGGGGAGGATTGAGGTAATCGTCCGGGGCCGGGTCCTGGCATCCACGCCCCTGCTGGCGGCGGAGGCCGTCCGGAAGAAGACCTGGCTCGACCGGCTGATGTTCTGGAAAAAGTAGGCCCCCGCGCCTTTCAACGAGAACCTATCCCGACGCCTCCATGGACCCCGCCCCCCCCCGCCCCCCCCCCACCCCCCTTGCGCTGAGAATCGCCCGGGAAATCGGGGAGGGCCGGATCCCCTTCGCGCAATTCATG
>JASLXW010000608.1 GCA_030740135.1 Nitrospinota bacterium | reverse complement strand
CGGCCGACCGGCGCAGGGTGCTCGCCCAGCTTCGCAGGACAAGGGCCTGCTTGGCCTGAAGGTACTGGGAGCGGAACCGGCCGTCGTCCTTCTTCAACTCCGCCAGGTCGGCCGCCTTGCGGCCGGTGACGACGAAGAGCATCCGCCCGCCTTCCGCCGCGGCCTGACCGGCCCGGCCCACCTTCAACCCGAAGACCTTCCCGTAGAATTCACCCCCCGCCCGGGGCGAAGAGAGGGGCCGGCTCCTGGTGAAGAAGGGGGTGTCGGACACCTTCAGTCCTTCCTTTTTGGCGATCTCATCCAGGCGTCCGCCCCCATCGAGCGATTTCACCCAACCCTTGGACCGCTCCTCGGCCAGGCGCTCGCTCTGCCTTTGGACGTACGCCTTCCGGACCTCTTTGCGGACCTCTTTCAG
Organism: Nitrospinota bacterium; assembly: GCA_030740135.1. The sequence goes on along the minus strand of JASLXW010000608.1, from coordinate 1,693 downwards.
GTCCGGAATCCGCGAGGCCTGTTCGGCCGTGACGCGAACCACGTACCACCCGCTGTCTCCTTCGATGGGGTCGCTGAGTTCCCCTTTGGCGAGCCGGAGCGCGGCCGCGGCGACCTTCCGGGAGTCCGGAACGGGCAGCCCCTTGCCGTCGGCGGAGAAGAATTTAGAAACGCCCCGCTTGATCCCCGCCGTTTCCGGGAAACTGCCGAACGCCCTTCCCTCCGAGACGTCGACCCCGAACTTCTCGATGGCGTCCCGGGCCGCCGCCGCCGCCCGGGCGGCGCGGAGTCCGTCCATGAGGGAGGCCTTCACTTCGGAAATCGGCCGCCGCCGCGCGGGTTCAATCCCGTCCAGCCGAATGATGTGGAAGCCGAAGGGGGTTTTGACGGGACCCTTCAGCTCGCCCGATTTCATCGCAAACAGGGCTTTCTCGAACGCCGGGTCCAGCTCCCCCCGGGCGATGGCGCCCAGGCTCCCCCCATCAGCGGCGTTCGGGTCGTCGGAAAACTTTTTCGCCAACGCGGCGAAATCCTCGCCGTCTCGCAGGCGCAGCAGCAGGCCTTCGGCCTTCTTCTTTGCCTTCGCGGCATCGTCCGGCTTCGCCTCGGGCCGCACCTTCAACAGGATGTGCCGCGCCTTGCGCCGCGCGATCTCCCGGAACTCTTCCTTCCTCGCCTCGTACGCCTTGGCGACCTCCTCCTCCGTCACCTTCACGGTCCGCTCAAAGGATTGGATATCGGCGAAAAGGAAAGCGGCCTGAACCTTCTTGGGGACCCGGAACCGCTCCTTTTCCCGATCGAGAAAAGCGCGCAGATCGTCTCCCTTAATCTTCACCTCCTTCTCCAGTCGGTCGGGCGGGAAGATCAGGTATTGCACCTTGACCCCCTCCCGGCTCGAGCCGTAGGCGTCCTCGACCTCCGGCCCGGTCACCTTGACGCTGTCCCGGATGATGGACTCCATCTTCCCGAGGAGGAGAATCTGCCTTTGTTCTTCCTCGTACGCCGCGACGGGGACGCGGTTGCGCCGCAGGATTCCCAAGTAGAGGGGGCGATCAAACCGGCCGTTGCGTTGGAAAATCGGCCGGCTCTGAATATTACGGGCCAACTCTTCATCCGAGATTGCGAGCCCGGCCAGGCGGGCCTGCCGGCTTTGAAGCCTGGAACGGATGATCGTCTCTATCGCCTGTCTGCCGAGCTGAAGCTGGGTCAGCGCCGCTTCATCCAGGGCGCCGCCGTACATCCTGCGAACGAGCTCATACGTTTTCCGGTATGCCGCCTGATACTCGCTGAGGGAGATGGGCTCGCCGTCCACCGTTGCGACCACATCCCTCGTGAACGGCCCTTGGGCGGCGTTCCAGCCGAAAAAACCCACAAAGCTCACGACGATCATGCCCATCATGACCTTGATGAACCAGGCATTCGCGTGCTTGCGCATGAACTTCAACATCGGGGAATCAACCTCCAGTGGAAGGGGGCCGTCGAGGTTCCGGTTGTGATCCTCAGTTGTTTATCTACCGGTTTTCTACCCGATTTCCACAAGATCGATATCGAAAATGCCGATAGGGGTTGTTGAGATCACCGCCAAGTTAGACCATCGTCGGCCCGAATTCAAGATCCTGTATGGGTTCAAGACATATGAGACACGGGGGCCGTTTTATTGAATGTTTCCAGGGCCTGGGCGGGCGTCAGGTAGT
>JASLXW010000607.1 GCA_030740135.1 Nitrospinota bacterium | reverse complement strand
CAACAGGTGGGCGCGCCCAAAGAACTGTACGAGCGGCCGGTGAACGTGTTCGTCGCGGGTTTCCTCGGCTCTCCCCCCACCTCTTTTTGCGAGGGCAAGATCGCGGAAGGCCGCTTCGAGGGGGGTTCGATAAGCTTCGACTTGTCCGGGTCCATCCGCCGCGCCGCCGGGGTTTCGGAACAGAAAGCGACCCTCGGCATACGGCCCGAAAACTTCCAACCCGGGTTCGGCCTGAAGGTCGAAGGCGAAGTCGCCGTCGTCGAGCCGGCGGGCCGTGAAACGGTTTTCAGCGTCAGGCTCGGGGACGGACAAACCCTGCGCTCAATCCAGAACGGCAGCCCGAGCGTCCATCCCGGCGACAGGGTCCATTGGGGGATCGAAAGAGACGCCCTCTTGTTTTTCGATGAGCGGGGCCGCCGGATTTCCTGACTTGCATTTCTCACAAACAATTCGCTGAGGTCGGACCACACCATCGGCTCGACGGTTATCGGTGTCACTTCCGAACGCGAGGGGCGGAGGTCCCAAGACAAGCCGGCGAGTGGATGCAACCGCACCGACGCCCCGGAACCGGCTCAAGGCGCGGGGTCCCGGCCGCCTCCTTCTTCCAGGCCCGGCCGTTTTCCTTCCGGCTCTAGGCGAAGCCGTTCCCGAAGCTCGGTCTTCAGCACCTTGCCGTAGTTGTTCTTCGGCAGGCTCTGGATGAAGCGGTAGGCGCGCGGCCGCTTGAAACGGGCCATGTGGTCAAGGCAGAAGGCGTCGAGATCGCTCTGCGTCACCGACGCGCCGGGCCTGGGGACGACGAAGGCGACCACTTCCTCGCCCCACTCGGGATGGGGGCGGCCCACCACCGAGACCTCCACCACCTCCTCGTGCCGCACGAGGGCCTCCTCCACCTCTCGGGGGTAGATGTTGCTCCCGCCGCTGATGATGAGGTCTTTGGATCGGTCCTTCAGCGTCAGGAACCCGTCCTCGTCGAAGACACCCACGTCGCCCGTGTGGAGCCAGCCACCTCGAAGGGCGCTCGCCGTCGCCTCGGGGTCGTCCCAATAGCCGCGCATCACCACGTCCCCCCGCACGAGCACCTCCCCCGCCTCCCCGGGGGGCAGGGGGTGGTCCCGGGGGTCGGCGACGCGGACCTCGACCACCGAGTGCGGCATCCCGACCGATGCGATGCGCTCCTCGTATCGGGGATGGCCGATGTCGGCGTGCCACTCCTTGGAGAGGGCGGTGATCGTCATCGGGCTTTCGCCCTGGCCGTAGATCTGGACCAGCTTGTAGCCCAGGTGCCCCATCGCTTTTTTCAAGTCCTGGGCGTACATGGGCCCGCCGCCGTAGACGATGGTCTTGAGGTTGCGCGTGTCGGCCTCCTCGATGGCGGGGCTTTGGACGAGGCGCGCCACCATGGTCGGGGCGGCGAAAAAGCCAACGCCCTTGTGCGCGGTCAGGAGGAAGCAGACCTCCTCCGGGTCGAAGCCCCCGCTTTCGGGGATCACCTGGTTCGCCGCCTTCGCCACGTGGGGCATGATGTACAGGCCCGAGCCATGGGACATGGGTCCCGCGTGGAGGATGCAGTCCCCCTCGGAGACCGGATCGACGTCGGCGAAGTAGCTCAGCGTCATCTCAAGGAGGTTCCGATGGGTCAGCATGGCCCCCTTGGGCCGGCCGGTCGTTCCGCTCGTATAGAAAAGCCAGGCGATATCCTCCGACTCTCTCTCCTGCATGGGGATGGAATCGCCTTCGAGCAGGGCGCGGTAGTCCGCCGACCCGGTCGAGATCACGCGCTGGAGGCCGGCAATCGTGTCCCGGAGCGGGTCCACGGCCTCCATGAGGTCCGGCGTCGCGAAGCAGACCCTCGCCCCCGCGTTCTCCAGAATGAACGCGAACTCGCGCGCATGAAGCTTGGCGTTGATGGGGACGGCGCACAGACCCGCGTGCCAGACGGCGTAGAGGACCTCGATGAACTGGGGGCAGTTCTTCATCGTCAGGCCGACCCGGTCGCCCGGCGCAAGGTCCAGGCGGTTCCGGAGCCCGGCCGCCAGCGTTGCGACGCGCTCGGCCAGCCCGGAGTAGGTGCAATAGAGGTTCTCCCCGACGGAGATCGCCGGCCGCGGGCCGAAGGAGCGCGCCGCTCGC
>JASLXW010000606.1 GCA_030740135.1 Nitrospinota bacterium | reverse complement strand
TCTAGGCCAATCCAGTCCGAAAGCTGTACAAAAATCCTAACCCTCAAACTGCACCGGCTTTCAGGGGGGCAGGTCAGCAGCTCGATGGGGGGGCGGCCGGTTTCAACGGCGCTTGACGGGTCGGTCAAGGCGCGGATCAGCGGGGCCGCCTTCATGTAATTGGGCCGGGCGCCCACGGCGACCATGATCTTGAGGGGTTGCGTCCGCAAGAAAACTCTCCCTGTCCGCGGCGTCCGGAAATCGGCGCGCGGCCTTCCGGCTTCCATTGACGTTGGAACACCGGAATCAAGGAAGATTCACGTTTCGTGCCATTTTCTCCCGGCCGCGCGGGCTTTCGAGGATTTGTTGAGCCAAGGGATTGCGGGATGATCCCGGTGCGGAATCCGCTTTCAATCCGGCCGCGCCGGCGGTAAGCTCGACCGTTTCTGAGAACCCCTTGGCGATATCTTTCGTTGGGGCGCCTGATGCCGATTTTTCGTATGGATTGGAGACCGAGGAGATGACAGACCAACCACCGCAGGATGTCGCGGGTTCCGCGCTTGTCCGGGACTTGGATGCCTACGAGAGCCTGCTGTCCGTGATCCGAAGGCGAAGGAGCATCCGCAAATACGACCCCCGGCCCGTTCCGGAAGAAGACCTCATGCGGGTGCTGGAGGCCGGGCGTTGGGCGCCTTCGGGGGCCAACATCCAACCCTGGGCCTTTCTGGTGGTCGAGGACGCCGAGCGTCGCGGGGCCGTCGCGGAGCTGCTGATCGAAGAGGGGCGCTACCTCCAAAAAAAAGATCCCCGGTTTCCGGCCTATGAACGCCGCTATCACCGGGACGTGCCCCTGTACCTGATTTTCGCGTGCGATGATCGGGCCAAGCGGTCATTTCCGCAGACGGAGGCCTTTCCGGTGGACATGACGCTCTACATGAGCGTCTCGGCCGCCATCATGAACGTGCACCTGGCCGCGGCGGCTTTGGGCCTGGGGACCGTCTGGTACACGGTGGAGGAGCCCACCGAGAAGGAGCTGAAGAAGCTGCTGGGAATCCCGGATTCTTTCTTCGTCCCCAGTCTCACGCCCCTCGGCTATCCCCTTCAGGGCCGATCCAGCGCCCGCCGCCCCCTGGAGCGGATGGTTCATCGGGAGCGGATGGAATTATCGAACGCCCGGCGGGACGATGTCATGGAAAACCTTTTCACCCGGAAAATGACGGCCATGGTGATGGGCGGAAAACCCATCGACCATTGAGGCCTCGGACGTGCCCGCTGAGCCCGCATGCCGATTGTGTTTTAAGAAATACGGGCTACAAGTGAATCGCTTTGAAGAAATCCCACACGAAGGGGAAGCGGTTGGGCTGGAGGCCGACATAAGGGGCCGTGAAGTCATCCGGCAGGTTTCGCAACGGCTTGCCGAAGCTTTGCGCCACCCATTGGGTCCAGGCCGACTGTTCGAGGAAAATGGCGAGGATGACCGATTCCTCCACTTCGGCGCCGACCGTTATGGCCCCGTGGCCCTGTAACAGGAGGGCATTGTGACCGCCCAGGGCTTGGGCCGTTTCGATCCCCAGCGCCTGGGTGTTGATCAGGTCGGGCTTCGGGTAGAGCGGGACCCCGGCGCCGAAGTAGGCCGAGCGATGATAGAGCGGCTCGATGTCCACCCCCGCAACCGTCATCGCCGTGGCGACAAGGGGGTGGGTGTGCGCGACGGCCTGCACATCTTCGCGGGCGAGGTAAATCTCCGTGTGAAGGGGCCATTCGGAGGGTGGATTGAAGCCTTTCCGGGCCGGATCGCCGGCGCCCCAATCCAGGACCTTCCCTTCCAGATCAATCACCAGGAAATCCTCCGGTCGCAGACCGCCCAGACGGACCCACTGCGGCTTGATCAGAATCCGGTCGCCCGGGGGAATGCGGCACGTAACGTGGCCGATCCAGTCCCCCAGCTTTTCCTTTTCGACAATCCCGTGGGCCTCGGTCAGCAGCTCTCGACTGGCGGCTTCATTCTCCATTTCTTTCACCCGTCCTTTGCAATCGATCGAAGTGATAATCCGCCCCCGACGACTCCCGGTGCCCTGTCCCCTAAAGTTGTACCACTTTTTGAGTTAGTCTCTGCTCCTCGATGTCCGAAATTTCAGGGTTGCCCAGAGGCAGTG
>JASLXW010000605.1 GCA_030740135.1 Nitrospinota bacterium | reverse complement strand
CGTTCGGAATGACAGCGCGCAAGGTCCTAATCTTGGCCAAAACACCAACCCATCGGAGTTTTTCCGCAACCTGCTAGCCCTTTCAGCACTTTTTCCGGCGTGATCGGCAGGTCCTTCACCCGCACCCCGATTGCGTCTTCGACCGCGTTGGCGATGGCCGCCGCCGTCGGCACCAGAACCGCCTCGGAGAACCCCTTCGCCCCGAAGGGTCCCGTCGGCTCCGGCTCCTCGATGAAGTCGTGGACGATGGGGGGCACGTCCAGGATGTTCGGCACCTTGTAATCGACGAGGCTCGGGTTTTCGATGACCCCGCCGGAGTAGACCACCTCCTCGATGAGGGCGTACCCCAGGCCCTGTGTCACGCCGCCTTGGAGCTGGCCGATAATACCGCCGAGGTTGATGATCTGCCCCACGTCATGGGAGCAGATGAGCCGGAGGACTTCCACCTCCCCCGTTTCCTCGTCGACTTCGACCTCCGCGATGTGCGTGCAGAAGGTCATCGTCGCGACGCCCGGGCGGGGATTTCCGTCTATGCAATCGACGTTGATGGGGGGGCCTTGGGCCTCGAAGACGCCTCGGCCCAGGATCGGTCCGCCCCCTTTCGGCCCTTTGGCCTTGGAGAGCCTGGCGAAAGTCATGGACCGCTCGGGCGCGCCCGGCATAAAGACCTTCTTGTCGGCGACGGCCAGGTCTCCGGCGGGGACCTCCAGGACGTGGGCCGCCCGTTCGACGAGCTGCCGCTTGGCGTCCTCCGCCGCCAGCCGGACCACGTTGCCGACGTTGTAGGTCACCCGGCTCGCGGCGGTGTAGTACTCGAAAGGCGTCGCGTCCGTATCGGCCGAGACAACCCGCACGTCGTCCACGGAGACGCCGAGCTCCTCGGCCGCGACCATCGCCGCCATCGTGATCTGGCCCGCGCCGATCTCGATCACCCCGGACGACACCTGGACCGTCCCGTCGTCCATCACCTTGACGTTGGCGGAAGAGCTCAGCCCGCCCGAGACGTGCATGCCGGAGGCGGCCCCCCGGCCCCGCCGCTTCCCGTTTCCGGAGGAGAGGGGCTTCCCGTCCCAATCCGCGTGCCGCGCGGCGGAGTCGAGGGTCTTCTTCAGCCAGACCTCGTTCAGCTTCTGGCCGTTGACGAGGGAATCGCCGTGGTCCATCGCATTCAACCGTCGAAGGTCAATCGGGTCAATGTCCAGCTCCCGGGCGATGATGTCCATCTGGGAATCGCCGGCGAAAATGGACTGGGGGGCGCCGTATCCCCGGAAGGCGCCGGAGATGGGCTTGTTCGTGTAGACGGTGTAGGCCTCGGCGCTGACGTTCGGGACCCGGTACACCCCCCTCGCGTAGAAGGCGCCGCCCGCGGCGATGGCGGGTCCGTGGTCCGCGTAGGCGCCGGTGTCGTAGTCAAGCTTCGCCTCGCGCGCCATGATCCGGCCGTCCCGATTGACGCCGGTGCGGATCTTCGTCGTCGTGGGGTGGCGGGGAAGGCCCGCGATAAAGTCTTCGTCCCGGGTGAATTGAAGCAGGACCGGCTTGCCGGACCGCAGCGCCAGGCCGGCGGCGTACATGTCCGCCCGGGGCTTCTTGCCGCCGAAGCCGCCGCCGACGATCGAGCCGATGACCCGGACCTTCGTCATGGGAAGCGCCCACACCTTGGCCACAAGCGCCTGGAGGTTGAAGACCCCCTGCGTGCTGGACCAAACGGTCAAGCCGTCCCGGCCGTCCGGCTGGGCGAGGGAGGCATGGGGCTCCAGGTAGGTCTGGTGGTTCTGCTGCGTCGAGAAGGTGTGCTCGAAGACCTCGTCGGACTCCGCAAACCCTTTCTCGACGTCGCCGCACCCGAACCACGTCCGGCACGCGACGTTCCCCGTCCGGCCCTTCACATCGAACGTCGAGGCGTATTGGCCGGAATCCTCGTGAACGAGGGGCGCGTCGGGCTTCATCGCCTCGAGGGGATCGAAGACGGCGGGCAGCTCCTCGTATTCCACCTCGATGAGGGAAAGGGCCTCCTCGGCGACGTCGGCGTCCGTGGCGGCCACGGCCGCGATCTCGTCGCCCAGGTAGCGGACCTTCTCCGGATCGAACAGCACCTGATCGAAGATGGTGACCCCGTAGTAGATATGCGGCGTGTTC
>JASLXW010000604.1 GCA_030740135.1 Nitrospinota bacterium | reverse complement strand
GGCCAACCCGGTCTTGCACGATTACCTGATCCCGACCTCGCTGGACCTGGGGGCGTGGGAGACGATCGTCACGGAGTCGGGCGAGGGGATGGGTCCCCATGGCGCGCGCGGCATCGGCGAGCCGCCCTGCAACGCCTCACCCGGGGCCGTCACAAACGCTGTCAGCGACGCCATCGGCGCGCGGATCACGGAAATCCCCATTACGCCGGAACAGGTCTTGGAAATACTCAGGGGCAACAGATAAATGAGGGATTCCTCGTATCGCCGCATGGCGTTGTCATACCGGCCTTGTCTATCGTGGATCAGGCCGATGTTGTTGAGCGTCGCGGCGATCCCCGCTTCGTTTCCCAACCTGCGAGTGATGGCGAGTGATTCCTCGTACCGCCGCATGGCTTCGTCATACCGGCCTTGGCCGTCGAGGATTGAGCCGATGTTGTTGAGCGTCGTGGCGATCCCTGCTTCGTTTCCCTGCGGATCAACCGATTACGGCTGGTGCCTGTCTAACCTTGCGGAGAGGGTTCCCGGCAGCATGAGGTGATTGGTTAATGGGTTGAACCGCGGGCAAAGCGGACCGAAGGGCGAGGGTCCGCCCTTTGGGCCAGCCGATGGCCGTCAGCCCCCTGTTGCGGAGGGTTGGAAAGCTGTTGACAAGCCCATCGGAAGGGGATCAAATGGTTTTCATCGGGAAAGGGGACCGGAAGGCGAACCGTGCAGGTTGATATGGGGAATTCCCGTCTATACTCGGGTTCTTTGTAGAGTCGCCGCCATTCGCCGGTGGTGCCGCGGAGTCGGCCATGCAAGCCAAGGCGCCGATTCAGCTTTGAAACAAGTTGGAACCATGCGGATCTCGAGAATCACATTCTCCTCGAAGATTGTCCTCTTTGCTTGTATACCCGCCATCGGCCTCTTCCTTCTCGCCGAAACCACTTCAAGGGTGTGGTATTACCTCAGGACGGGAGAAGGGCGTTTTCTCTCCTGGGGATTCACGGGAAAAACCGTGAAGAAGGGGTACATCCTTCCTCCGAACACGGTCGTCGTGGGGGTCGACGCCCCAGGAGGCGTACGGACGAACCGCCTGGGCCTCAGGGGCAGAAACTTTGATCCCCGCCCCGCCCCGAACACGACGAGGATTCTCGCCATGGGCGGGTCGAGCACCTGGGGTATCAGCAATCGAGACGGAGAGACCTGGCCGGAATTCCTGGAGATGAAGCTCCGGCGGTTCTATCCCGCACGAAAATTTGAGGTGGTCAACGGCGGCATCCCCGCACAGGGTGTATCCATCGCCCGAAAGCTCCTAGCGGGAAAACTGAAAGACTACCGTTTCCATATCGGCATCCTGTATATCGGCTGGAATGACCTGAGCGGGGTGTTTCATCAGCCGGTGTGCGAGTGGAAGAAGATCCCCAACTCCGTCCACGTCTTGAATGCCTTCTCCAACCGACTGCTTTCTTTTTTGATCCTCCGCGAGAAGTTGTCGATCTGGGCGGGCCGGGGAGTCGGCGGAACTTACGACCGGAACCGCAAGATCGAGTTCTGCTCGCCCGACAATCGGGAAGCGGTCCGAAAAAAGGCGCTGAAAAACAAAGAGACATTCCGCAAATTCATCTCCAACGGGCTGGAGGACTACGCCTCGGAACTGAAAAGGCTGATTCAGGAGGGCCGATCCCGCGGCATGAAATTCCTCTACGTTCGGCAAGCCCATCTCCCCCGGGCGGAAGGCCAACACGCAAATTACATGTCGGTCATCTGGGATAGCACGGATTCGGTCATCAAGCCCTTGAAGGTGCCGTCCTTCGACATGCACGCGTACGCTAAAAATTACAGCACTCCCAAGAGAGTGTTCCATAACTACCCGAACGATGGCATCCACTTGACGGCGGCCGGGAACGCCCTCCTGGCGGACGGACTGATGACAACCATACGGGATCTGGAATGGATCTCTTCCCGGTGAACGGGGACGACGAGCCCGGATGAATTTTACAGATTTCGGCCTTATAGTCCTTGTGCCAGGAACACGTCCTGATTCCCGCCTTTTTCATGCTTTCGTCTACTTCGTAAAGCTCATTGACCGGGATTTCCCAGATGACCACCTTTAGACATCCTGCGGTCCTCGTGTGACATGAAAGTATCCCAATTTACCACAC
>JASLXW010000603.1 GCA_030740135.1 Nitrospinota bacterium | reverse complement strand
GCTTCCATGTCATCGACGCGTATCGGGTGGCCAAGGAGAGCGGAATGGGCGAACGCATCAATACGGTGATGCAGGTCTGCTTTTTCGCCCTGTCCAATGTGCTGCCCCGGCGGGACGCCATCGCCGCCATCAAGAAATCGCTCCTGGAAACCTACGGGAAGAAGGGCGCTGAGATCGTGCGGATGAACGTCCAAGCGGTGGACCGGACACTGGAGAACCTCCATGAAGTGAGGACGCCGGACCGCGCCGACAGTGACGTCGCGATCCCTCCGCCGGTTCCCGAAGAGGCCCCCGATTTCGTTCGGCGGGTCACGGGGGAGATCATCGCGGGGCGCGGCGACGCCCTGCCCGTCAGCGCGTTCCCCGCCGACGGCACGTATCCCAGCGGCACCTCGAAGTGGGAAAAACGGAACCTCGCCCCCGAGATTCCCGTTTGGGATCCGGACATCTGCATCGAATGCGGCAAGTGCGCCCTCGTCTGCCCGCACGCGGTCCTTCGGATCAAGGTCTGCGATCCCGAATCCCTGGCGGGCGCGCCCCCGACCTTCCAATCCAAGGACGCGCGGGACAAGGAATGGACCGGACTCAAGTACATCCTCCAGACCGCCCCGGAGGACTGCACCGGATGCGGAATCTGCGTGGATGTCTGCCCCGTGAAGAACAAGTCGGAAACACGCCTCAAGGCCATCAACATGCGGCCACAAGTGCCGCTTCGGGAACCGGAGCGCGAGAACTGGGACTTTTTTCTGGGTCTGCCCGAGATGGACCGGCGCCGCCTGAAGGTCACAAACATCCGGCAGCAACAGATCCAGGAGCCGCTCTTCGAGTTCTCCGGCGCCTGCTCGGGCTGCGGCGAGACGCCTTACCTCAAGCTCCTCACCCAACTCTTCGGAGACCGGATGGTCGCGGCCAACGCCACGGGGTGCTCCTCGATTTACGGCGGGAACCTGCCCACCACCCCCTGGAGCCGAAACGCCCAAGGACGGGGACCGGCCTGGTCGAACTCCCTGTTCGAGGACAACGCGGAATTCGGGCTCGGCTTCAGAATTTCCATCGATCAGCAAAAGAAAATGGCTTCCTGTCTGCTCGAAAGGCTCGCCGGCGAGGTCGGCCGGGAACTGACCGTATCAATCCTTCATGCCGCGCAGAAAGACGAAGCGGACATCTTCGAGCAGCGGGAGCGCGTCGAGCTGTTGAAGGAAAAATTGAAAGCGGCGGACTCGGAGGAGGCCCGCCGGCTTCTCGGAGTCGCGGATATGCTGGTCAAAAAGAGCGTCTGGATCATCGGCGGCGACGGCTGGGCGTACGATATCGGCTTCGGCGGCCTGGACCACGTCCTGGCAAGCGGCCGTGACGTGAACGTTCTCGTCCTCGACACCGAGGTCTACTCCAACACCGGGGGACAGATGTCCAAAGCCACGCCGCGCGGGGCGGTGGCCAAGTTCGCCGCCGGCGGGAAGCCCTCGGCGAAGAAGGACCTGGGGCTGATCGCGATGACCTATGGAAACGTCTATGTGGCGCGGGTCGCCATGGGGGCCAAAGACGAGCACACCCTCCGGGTCTTCCTCGAAGCGGAAGCCTACGAAGGGCCTTCACTGATTATCGCGTACAGCCACTGCATCGCCCACGGCATCAACATCACCACCGCAATGCAAAACCAGAAGGCCGTGGTGGAAACCGGCCAATGGCTCCTCTACCGGTACAATCCAGCCCTGGCCGCGGAGGGGGAAAATCCCCTTCAGCTGGACTCAAACAAGCCGAAAAAGCCGGTGGGCGAGTACTTGGCGATGGAGAACCGGTTCAATATGCTGAGAAAAAGCGACCCCCGGGCGGCGAAAGCGCTCGCGCGCAAAGCCCAGGAAGACATCAACGCGCGCTGGGCCTTGTTACACCACCTCGCGACCCGGGAACGGGAAGCATTTTCAAAATAGCGGTCCTTCCGCAACCGAGAAAGGACGCACGGGACATGGACCTGACAACAACTTACCTGGGGATGAGCCTCCGCACCCCCCTGGTTCCTTCGGCCTCGCCCCTTTCGGAAGAGATCGACAACATCAGGCGAATGGAGGACGCCGGCGCGTCCGCCGTGGTCCTCTACTCCCTGTTCGAGGAGCAGTTGAGCCTTGAACGTTTCGAGCTCCACCA
>JASLXW010000602.1 GCA_030740135.1 Nitrospinota bacterium | reverse complement strand
CCATGAACTTTTTGGCCTTTTCCGCCGAGACGAAAGTGGGATTGTCGATGGAGGGGATGGCGTCCAAGGGAAGGACGGTTCGGATTTCGGCGGCGGCTTCCGGATTGGCGGACGAGATATCAACCGCCAACGCGAATGCCACTCCGAACGACAAGACACTTGCCATTGCGCTTGGAATGATCCGCATTAGAAATGCTCCTTCTCCGGTAGGCGACATAAGAAAACCCACCGCGAGTGTCATTTCCCGGCCCCGTCCCTATTTCATCCGAATCGAATGCAGGACCACGAAAAAGATGCGCTCTCCTCTTGCTGAGCCTCGCGCGATTTTTGCCAAAACGTCCGTGCCGGCCGGAAGCCTGTCGAGGAGTTTTTCGAATCCCTCGATGTTCTCAACGGCCACCTGAACCGGGGCGGTTCGCTTTCCGGGCGCACGGTAGCGAATTTCCCGGATGGCCATGCCGGCGCGAAGTCCGTCCCGGAAGGCACGGCTCCCGATTTTTACCTCGTTTGCGAGAATCCCCTTGCTGGATTCGAGCTGATTCTTCTTCATGAGTTCCGGGGTGAGATTCTCAAGGCTAATGCCGTATTCCTTGTCGTCCTCGGGCTCCTGGGCCGGCGCCTTGACCTCCGGCTCCTTGGCGCCGGGCAGGCGGGCCAAGGTTGCGGAGAGTTTCCTTCGCCTTCCGTTGCGGACGATATCCAGGTCCACAGGCTCTCCCGGGGGCGTCCAGCCCACGAGGCGTTGAAGGTGCAAGGTGTCGAGCACCCGGCGCCCGTTCAGGCCAACGATGACGTCGCCTGGAACGATGCCCGATTGCATCGCGGGACCGTCCGGGAGCAGTCCCCCCACCAGGGCGCCCTGTGGCTCGGAGAGACCCAGAAGGTGCGCCATGTCATTTCCGACGGGTTGAATCGTTACACCGAGATACCCGCGGGGAAACGTTCCCTGGCGGCGGAGATGCGCCACCACCTCGCGGGCCATATTGATGGGGATGGCAAAGCCGAGACCGCTGCCGGGCGAAGGGATGGCCGTGTTGATGCCGATGATTTCGCCGTCGATGTTCACGAGCGGGCCGCCGCTGTTGCCGCGGTTTATCGCGGCGTCGGTCTGAATGAAGTTTTCATACCGGGCCACCCCGACCCCCGTGCGGCCGATGCCGCTGATGACGCCTACAGTGAAGGTGCGCGAAATGCCGAATGGGTCGCCGACGGCGATGGCCCAATGGCCTACCTGTGCCTTATCGCTGTCACCGAGTTGAGCGACGGGGATTTTCCCCTTCGGATCAATTTTGATGAGCGCCAGATCGGTATAGGGATCGGCGCCCACGATGCGGGCCCGGTATTCGGACTTGTCCGCCAGGCGGACGCGAAGGCGCCTCGAGCCGGCCACAACGTGGTTGTTGGTTAGGATGAAGCCCTCTTTATCGATAATAATGCCCGAGCCCGAGGAAATTCTCGGAATATTGGGATGCGGGACGGGATTTTCCCTGCGAGGTTCCCGGCGCGGGTCCCGCTGCGCCCGCGCCTCTGATTGAATGCTCACCACCGTAGGTTTCACCCGCTGGGCGATCTTCACGAAGGTGGACTCGATCTCCCGCAGGACCGACACGTCCGCCCCGGCCCGGGCGGCCGGTAGGGCGAGCGATAAAAGAAGGATTCCGATAAGGATTCGGCGGATTTTCATGCTCTGTTTCTAAGCCTCCCAGGCGACACAGAAAGGGAAATCACTCTAATCCGGATTATACCTTCCCGTTGCCGGGTGAAAAGGGGGCGGGAGGGCTGATGGGAGGGAAAAAGCCCCGAATCTGGGGCTCATAGGGAATGAAAGACGAATCCGCCTCTCTCTCATTTTTTTTCGGGCCATTCAATAGGAAATAGAGCTTGACCCAAGGATTTTCTTCAGGCCATCCATGCCGATATCATTCTCCAGCATGAGGGCGTAGAACCACATCCCTTTCTGCCAAAACGCCAACATGAAACCGTCCTGCTCGGCAGCGCAAATCTTCTGCCCTTTCATGTTGAAGGTGGGGATCATGGGGAGTGAGAAAGGTGTTTTGCTGCTCTCGGCGATGAAAAGAGCCGCTTGGCGATCGCCCAGCTTGTAGCGGACGGCGGCGGCGTTTTGCCCGGCCAAGCGGCAGAGACGGACGCCTA
>JASLXW010000601.1 GCA_030740135.1 Nitrospinota bacterium | reverse complement strand
ACCGCGATCGAGGCCTCGCGAATCGCCACCAAATTCATGACCCCGGTTATTCTTCTGAGCGACGGCTATCTGGGCAACGGGTCCGAGCCTTGGCTGCTGCCCTCCGTTTCTGATCTCCCGGATATGAACGTAACGCATCAAACGAATCCGGAAGGGTTCCACTCCTACGATCGGGACCCCAAAACCAAGGCGCGCTCCTGGGTGATTCCGGGCACGGCTGGCATGGAGCATCGTATCGGGGGCCTTGAGAAACAAGATATTTCGGGAGACGTCAGCTACGATCCGGACAATCACGAGTACATGGTTCGTATGCGGGCGGCCAAGGTGGCCGGAATCGCGGACGATATCCCGCCGGCCGAGATCTTCGGCGAGGACAGCGGAAAGGTCCTCGTGATTGGCTGGGGCGGTACGCAGGGCACCATCATCGCGGCCATGGAGGCTCTTCTGGCGCGCGGCGCGTCCGTATCACATGTGCACCTTCGCTACCTGAACCCCTTTCCCTCGAATCTCGGCGATATCATGACGAAATTTGACAACGTCCTCGTTCCCGAATTGAACTTGGGCCAACTATCAAAACTTCTGCGGGCGGAGTATCTCGTCGATGCCATCTCATGCAACAAAGTACAGGGAAAGCCGTTCAAGGTGAGCGAGATCATCTCGAAGATTGAGGAGTTTCTCTAGCGTGGCCACCCAAGCGAAAAATAACGGCATCGGGCTGGGTCTCACCCGGAAGGATTTTCAGGCCGACCAGACTGTCCGCTGGTGCCCCGGATGCGGCGACTACGCCATCCTGGCCCAGATCCAGAAATTGCTTCCCGAGCTGGATATTCCGAGAGAGAATTTTGTCTTCGCCGGCGGGATCGGATGCGCCGCCCGGTTTCCGTACTACATGGATACCTACGGGTTTCACACCATTCATGGCCGGGCCCCCGCCTTTGCGACCGGCATCAAGATGATGAACCCGGAGTTATCCGTTTGGGTGATATCCGGCGACGGCGACGCTTTGAGCATTGGCGGCAACCATCTGATTCACGCCATGCGGCGCAACGTCGGCATCAAAATCCTGCTGTTCAACAACCGCATTTACGGGCTCACAAAGGGCCAATACTCTCCGACCTCGCTCGCGGGGAGCAGGACGAAGTCCACCCCGCTCGGCTCCGTCGATCATCCCCTCCAACCCCTTTCGCTCGCCATAGGGGTGGAATGCAGTTTTGTTGCCCGGACCATCGATCGGGACCAAAAGCACATGGCTTCGGTTCTCCATGCGGCCGCGAACCATGAGGGGACGGCATTCGTTGAAATATTGCAGAATTGCATCGTTTTTAATGACGGCGCCTGGCACCAGTACACCGAAAAGGGGATGAAGGAGCAGAATGTTATTTACCTCGAGGATGGGAAGCCCCTCGTCTTCGGACCCGATGGAGACAAAAGGGGAATCCGGTTTCGGGATTTCCGCTCGGAAATTGTCCCTGGTGATGAAGAAGGAATTTCCGTTCACCAGGAAAATGACCCCGAAGGCGCCCGCTCGCTGCTTTTGAGCCGGCTCGAATCGGACGGCGGGCCGATGGCGATTGGCGTCTTGCGGAACGTGAGCCGTCCGGCGCTGGAAGATCAAGTCGCTGAACAGGTGGCGGCGGCCCAGGCCAAGGGCGAGGGAAGTATCGAGGAGCTGTTAAACGGCGGAGATACTTGGGTACACAAGTAATAATCAATAACGGTGCCCGATCTGCCGCCGGCCCCGGTGTTGGCGGCTTTTTTCTTTTATCTTCTTTGACACTATGCGGAAAAACGAATCCCCAGAAGGTTCCCGCCGCTTCACGGTAATGCTCGTTCACGCCCATCCCGACGATGAGTGCAGCTCGACCGGGGGCCTCATTTGCCGTTGCGCCCGGGAAGGGCACACCTCGATTCTCGTCACATGCACCAATGGGGAATGGGGGGAGGTGAACGACAAGCGGCACCGCTTGCGGCCCCGGGAAAATCCCGAGGATCGCCGCCGGTTGGGCGAGATCCGGCTGGATGAGCTCAAGCGGGCCGTGGACATTCTGGGGGTGATGCACCATTTCCCGCTCGGCTACAGGGATTCGGGGATGGACGGCTGGGAGAGCAACGGCGCCCCGGAGGCCTTCGCCAACGCGGATCCCGAAGAGGCGGCGGGG
>JASLXW010000600.1 GCA_030740135.1 Nitrospinota bacterium | reverse complement strand
AGAGGATTACACGGTCTATGATGTGCTCACAGGAGAAGAAGCCTTCCTGACCGCGAACTCGCCGACCATTCTACCCGTCCGAAGCGTGAACAGTGTAGAGTTCCCATCGGACATCCCCGGTCCTGTAACAGACCGACTTCTAAACGCGTGGTCCGAGATGGTCGGGATCGACATCGTGGAGCAGGCCCAGAGCCACCTGCACCGATAGTTGGGCTGGTAAAGGCAGCCGGTGGACGCCTTGGTCGGGCCGGCCATATTCTTGGCCTCCGACGAGGGGGCGGGGATCGCCGGCCAGAGCACCAATGCAAAAAAGTGGACGGCGGAAAGGTCGGGAAGTCCAGGCGCTTGCCCATTTCAATTGCCCGAGGGTTTGGGCAAAACCATCCCCGAATGATTTCTAACGAAGGTCGACCATATGCCAAATTCCCAAGGTTCTGCGATGGCCCCACTGAATCTGATTGGAAAACCCACACCCCTGGTCGATGGACCCGTGAAAGTCACGGGAAGCGCCGAATACGTGGCGGATATCCGCATACCGGGCATCCTCGAAGGAAAGGTCCTCCGCAGTCCCCATGCCCACGCCCGAATTTTGAACATCGACGTTGAGAAGGCGAGGCGCGCGCCGGGGGTATACGCCGTCATCACGGCCGCAGACACACCGGATCAAGATTGGGGCGTCACAGATTTGAAGGATCAACCCATCCTGGCCCGTGACAAGGTGCGGTATGTAGGAGAAGAGGTTGCCGCCGTGGCGGCCGAGGATGAGGCAGTTGCCTTTGAGGCCCTGGAGCTCATCTCTATTGAGTACGAACCCTTGCCCGCCGTCTTCGACCCGGAAGAGGCAATGTCAGAAGGAGCCTCCCTCGTTCATGATGTCGCTCGCAACATCGCGGATCGGCAGGCCGTGCTCCGGGGCGACATGGAGGCGGCCTTGCAAGAGGCGGATGTCGTCTACGAAGAGACGTACTCTACCCCGCTAAGTTATCAGGCCTATATGGAGCCCATCGGAAGTGTCGCAGTCCCCGGAGGAAATGGGAAGTTCACGCTGTATTCGCCCCTCCAATTGATTTTCAATTCCCGTGATTTGATCGCCGGTGTCCTCGGGATCAAGCCGGAGAACCTTCGGGTGATTCAGCCCTTCGTGGGAGGGGGGTTCGGCGGAAAATCCAACGAAGACCCGAACGCTTTTATCACGATGGTCCTCGCAATGAAGACAAACCGACCTATGCGCGTGATCAACAGCCGGGCTGAGGAGTTTCAGGCCGCCCGTCCCCGTGTGCCGACCCGGGTATGGCTCCGCATGAGCGCTCGAAAGGATGGAACCTTTCTCTCCAAAGAATCCCGCGTGGTTGCAGACAACGGAGCCTACACCGGTCTAGCCAAGGGAATCATGCACACAGCGCTCTATCGCGCTGAGAATCTGTACCGGATCCAGAACATTCGTAGCGAGGGCTTTCTGGTCTACACCAACAAGATTCCAACCGGAGCCTTCCGAGGGTTTGGCAACCCCCAGGGAACGTTTGCCCAGGAATCCACCATCGACGCCCTTGCCCATGAACTGGGTTTGGACCCTGCGGAGATGCGCTTGAAGAACGCGCTACAGGCGGGGGACATATCCATTCACGGGTGGCGGATTGGCTCTTGCGGGTTGAAGGAGGCCATCCAATCTTGTGCCCAGGCGATGGACTGGGAGTCCAAGCGGCGGCATCGGGGGAACGAGCGATTCCGATGCGGCATCGGTATGGCCTGTGCCATTCACGTGAGTGGGAACCGGCTCCAGTTGGATTGGGAGGGGGCTCGTGCCTACGTCGATTTGGACGCCGAGGGGCGGGTTACTGTGAGATCCGCAGAAGGCGACATCGGCCAGGGGGCGCGGACGATCGCGGCCATCATCGCCGCGGAGGAGTTCGATGTGGGCTTAGACCGCGTCCATGTCGGGGAAACGACAACCGAGGATACGCCCAATACATTGGGCGCCTTCGCCAGCCGGCTCGTCCTCATCGCGGGGCACGCCGTCCGAAACGCGGTGGCCGACGCTAAGAAGCAACTTCTTCCGATTGCGGCGGAGAAGCTAGAGGCATCGACCGACGACCTCGTGTGGCAAGACGGGGCCTTTCAGATCCGGGGTACGCCCGGCCGATCCATTTCTTTAGAGGAGGTC
>JASLXW010000005.1:3143-26447 GCA_030740135.1 Nitrospinota bacterium | reverse complement strand
CGACAAGCGTCAGGGCGGCGGCGAGACCCAGCCGGCCCTCGTAGATGGCCCTTCCCGTGATAACGCCGGCGACCCCGTCGGCCTCGAGGGGCAGCAGGGCGGAAACATCCTCGATGGACGAAACCCCGCCCGAGGCGATGACCGGCGCGGACAGCCGTTTCGCCAGCGCCCGCGTGGCTTCCAGGTTCGGACCGCCCATCGCTCCGTCCCGGGAGATGTCGGTGAACACCACAGCCGCCGGGTTCTCCGCCTCGTACCGTTTCGCCAGATCGGCGGCTTCCACCTCTGTTTCTTCCTCCCAGCCGGAGACGGCCGCCTTTCCGTCCCGGGCGTCAATCCCGAGGATGATCCGCCCGGGATTCTCGCGAATCGCCGCGACGGAGAAATCCGGGTCTCTGTGGAGCGCCGTGCCCAGGATGACGAAAGAGGCCCCGGCGTCGAACGCGCGCCGAAGACCCGCCTCGCCCCGGACACCGCCGCCGAACTGGACGGGGACGGAAGCCTTTCCGGCGATCTCCTCGAGGATGCGCAGGTTGGCGCTCTCGCCCTCGAAGGCCCCGTCCAGGTCCACGACGTGGAGCCGCCGTGCGCCCAAGTCCTCCCACCGCCGCGCGGCACCGACCGGATCGCCGCTGAAGACCGTTTCCCGGTCCCGCCGTCCCTGGAAGAGCCGGACGCAGCGCCCGCCTTTCAGATCGATTGCGGGGATGATGAGCATGTCCGCATCCTGCCAACCCGCGATTTCCGTTTAGGGCATCAGTGGCGGAAATTCGCGTTTGGAAATTAACGTCGTAGCCCCGAGCTGAACGAGTGGCCGAAGGCCGGGAGCGGAGAACGCGGCATGGCGAAACATCGGGAACCCTTCGAGACTTTATTTCAAACCTTTTTCGCCCACTCAACGAAATTCCGCAGAATCTTCAACCCCAGCGGCCCGCTGCGCTCCGGGTGGAACTGGCAGGCGAAGACGTTGTCGCGGTAGACGCTCGAGACGAAGGGAATCCCGTAATCCGTCCTCGTGGCGATGATCCCCTCGTCCGCGGGCGCGACGTAATAGGAATGGACGAAGTAGAGCCACGCCCCGTCCGCCCCGTCCGCCCCATCCGCCACGTCCTTCAGAAAGGGGATCTCCCCGCTCCCCTCCGGGCGGACCTGGTTCCACCCCATGTGCGGGATTTTCAGCCGGTTTACCCCCCCGTTCTTCATGGATTCAGGGAAGGGGACGACCTCTCCTCCAAACCAGCCCAGGCCCTCGCTCTCCCCGAACTCGCGGCTTTTCTCAAAGAGCACCTGCAAGCCGAGACAGATCCCCAGAAAGGGCTTTCCCGCGCGAATCGCTTCCAGGACGGCCTCGGTCAGACCCGCCGCGCGGAGGTTCTCCATGCAGTCCCGAAAAGCGCCGACGCCCGGCAGGACGACGGCTTCGGCCCGCCTCACGTCCTCGGGGCGGGAAATCACCGGGGGGTCCACCCCGACGGCCCGAAACCCGTTGCGGACGCTTTTCAGGTTTCCCATTCCGTAATCGATGACGGCGACCTTCACAACGCCCCCTTAGTGGACGGAACGCCCTCGCGCCGCTCGTCGGGGGAGACGGCCTCGCGCAAGGCGCGGCCGAAGCCCTTGAACACGGACTCCACCATGTGGTGCGCGTTCGAGCCGTGGAGGACCTCGATGTGAAGGTCCACGCCGCCGTTCGACGAGAAAGCGGTGAAGAACTCCTCCACGAGCTGAAGATCGAATCTCCCCACGCGGGCGGCCGTAAAGGCGCACCGATAAAACAGAGAGGGCCGGCCGCTCAGGTCCAGCGCGACGCGCGCGAGGGAGTCCATCATGGGCGACAGCGCGCTTCCGTACCGCCGGATGCCGGCCTTGTCGCCCAGCGCCCGCTGAAGGGCCCCGCCCAGGCAGATCCCGACGTCTTCCACCGTATGGTGGTCATCCACCTCGGTGTCCCCCTCGGCTTTCACCCGCAGATCGAAGACGCCGTGCTTGGCCACCTGGCTCAGCATGTGATCGAAAAACGGGACGCCGGTCTCCGTCTCGGACTCACCGGCGCCGTCCAGGTTCAACTCCAGATCGATCCGCGTCTCGCGGGTCGTGCGCTCCATTCGGGTGGTTCGACTCATCGAATTCAGTCCCTAGAAAAAAGTGTGGAGAGGACGATATCGAAATCAAGCGTGTCCTCTTCCCCGGGGGCCCGCGGCGCCCCGGACGTCACGGCTTTCCGGCCCGTCCCCCCCCCTCCCGGGAAAACCGCACCCCGATCGATGCGGCGTGCGCGCCCAGCCCCTCCAGGCTCGCGAGGGTCATGGCCGCATCGGCCACGCCCTCCAGGGCGGCCCGGTTCATCGAAACGACGCCGGTGCGCCGCACGAAATCGTCCACGCCCAGGGGCGAGGCGAACCGCGAGGCGCCTCCCGTCGGCAGAACGTGATTCGGCCCAGCCACGTAATCCCCCGCCGCCACGGGCGAATGACCTCCCACGAACACGGCCCCCGCGCAGCAGAACCGGTCCACCCACCGCCCGGCGTCCCGCACGACCAGGGACAGATGCTCGGGCCGGACCGCGGCCGCGACACCCGCGGCGGTCTCCATCTCCGCCGCCTCGACGACGAGGCCGTTCCGCTTCCAGGCGGCCGCCGCTATCCGCCGCCTCTCCAGATTCCGCAGGCGGCCGTTCAACGCCTCCACCACCCGGTCCGCCAGGTTCCGGGACCGCGAACCGCTTCCCACCGCCACCAAGCCGACCCAGGCGTCCGGGTCGTGCTCGGCCTGGGCCAGCAGGTCCGCCGCCACCCAATCGGGCCGCGCCGAATCATCGGCCACGACCAACAACTCGGACGGCCCGGCGATTTGATCGATGCCCACCTCGCCGAAGACCCACCGCTTGGCCGCCGCCACGTGGGCGTTGCCGGGGCCGACCACCTTGTCCACGGGCCGGATCGTCGCCGTCCCGTAAGCGAGAGCGCCGACGGCCTGGACGCCGCCGACTTTATACACTTCGGTCACACCCGCCAACCCCGCCGCCGCCAACACCCACGGACTCACCTCGCCGTCCGGGCTGGGGGGCGTGCACATGACCCGCTCCGCAACGCCCGCGATGCGCGCCGGGAGGGCGGTCATCAAGACGGTGGAGGGGTAGGCCGCGAGGCCGCCGGGCACGTAAAGACCGACGCGGGCGAGGGGCGCCACCCGCTGCCCGAGCCGCTCGCCCCTGTCCCCGATGGACCAGCCCTTCCGGACCTGCCGGCGGTGAAAGCGCTCGATCCGCCTTGCCGCCAGACGCAAGGCCGCAAGCCCCGCCCGATCGCATCCGGCCCCGGCGGCGGCGATCTCATCGGCGGGAACGCGAAGGTCCGCCGCCTTGAGCCTCACGCCGTCGAACTTCGACGTGTAGCGCAGGACCGCCCGGTCGCCATTTTTTCGCACATCCTCCAGGATGCCGCGCGCGCCGTCCAGAACCCGGGCCTGATCGCGCAGCCACTGTTTCCGCCGGCGATCCAGCCGCTCGCGCCACCGGGGATCCCGGGCCTTCAGGCGCATCATGAGCCGAGCTTCCGCTGGCAGACCCGGATGAATTCGCCCACCTCTTCCCTCCGGGTTTTCTGGCTGGCCCGGTTGACGATGAGCCGGGCGGAGGTGCGGAGGATCTCGCGGACCTCGACCAGGCCGTTTTCCCGCAGCGTCTCGCCGGTCTCCACCAGGTCCACGACCGCGTCGGCCAGACCCATGACGGGGGCCAGCTCGACGGCGCCCGACAGCTTTATCACGTCCACCGGGACGGCTTCCTCGCCGAAAAACCGCTCCGTGATCCGCACGAACCTGGCGGCGACCCGCAGATGGGATTCCCGGGCCAAGTCCTGCCAGGTCGGCGGGTCTCCGCTGCCGGCCGGGGCGGCCAGGACAAGGCGGCAAACCCCGAATCCCAGGTCCAGGGGCTCGTAGACGACCCTTTCCTGTTCCAGGAGGATGTCCTTGCCCACGATGCCCAGATCGGCCGCGCCGTGCTCGACGTACGTCGGCACGTCCACATCCCGGATGCGGACGATGCGGACCCGGCCGTCCGCCGATTCGCGGACGAGGCCGCGCTCCTCTCCCCACCCTTCGGCCTGGACGTATCCCATCCTGCGCAAAAGCGCCCACGCCTTCCGGAAGAGGCGGCCTTTGGGAAGGGCCATGGTCAGGGGCCGGTTCTTTTTCATGTCACCCTTTGAATGCGGCCGCCGAGGGCCGACAGCTTTTCGACGATCCGCTCGTATCCCCGATCGATATGGTACACCCGGTTGACCGTCGTTTCGCCTTCCGCGGCCAGGCCCGCCAGAATGAGGGAGGCGCTGGCCCGCAGATCGGTCGCCATGACCTCCGCCCCTGTCAGTCGCCCCTTCCCGCGCACCACGGCCCGGGCGCCCTCCACCTGGATGTCGGCCCCCATGCGCCTGAGCTCACCCGCGTGCATGAAGCGGTTCTCGAAGATCGTCTCGGAGAGCACGGAGGTCCCTTCCGCCAGGCTGAGCAGGACCATCATCTGCGCCTGCAAATCGGTGGCGAACCCGGGATAGGGCGCCGTCTGGAAGTCCACGGCCCGGATGGGACGGTCCCCCTTCAAATAAATGCGGCCGCCTTCTTCGCGCAAATCCATCCCGGCGTCCGCCAGCTTGCCGGTCAAGGCCCCGACGTGCTCCGGGCACACCCCGGTGACGCACACGTCCCCGCCCGTCACCGCGCCCGCGAGCAGATAGGTTCCCGCCTCGATCCGGTCCGGAATGATTCGGGCCTCGAACCCCTCGAGCCGGGGCGCCCCCGCGACCTCGACGGTATCCGTCCCCGCCCCGCGGACCTCCGCCCCCATGAGACCCAACACCTCCGCAAGCTGCACCACTTCAGGCTCCCGCGCGGCGTTGTGAATCTGCGTCCGCCCATCGGCGAGCGCAGCGGCCATCATAATGTTTTTCGTCCCGGTCACGGTCACGAGGTCGAGAAAGATCTTGGCCCCCTTTAGGCGGCCGGCCCGGGCGTGGATGTAGCCGCCCTCCAGCCGAATCTCGGCCCCCAGGGCCGCAAGCCCCTTCAGGTGTTGATCGATGGGGCGGACCCCGATGGCGCAGCCGCCCGGAAGGGAAACCTTCGCCGCGCCCAGGCGGGCCGTGAGGGGCCCCAGGACCATGACGGAGGCCCGCATCTTGCGGACCAAGTCGTAGGGCGCCTCCACCCGCTGGAGACCATCCGCCCGGAGCTCCGCCGAACCGCCGCGCGACTCGACCTGAACCCCCATTCCGCGAAGCAGATCCAGGAAACTCTTCACGTCGTGAAGGACCGGGAGGTTTTCAATCCGGCAAGGCCGCTCCGTCAGCAGGCAGGCCGCCATGAGCGGCAGGGCCGAATTCTTGGCCCCGCTGATCGAAACCTCTCCCCGGAGCGGCGCCGAACCCTGAATGACAATCCGCTCCACGGCGGCTCACCCCCCCTCGCGCCGGGCGGCGACGACCCGGTCGCGTCCGGCCAGATCCGCGACGACGTCGATCTGCCCGTAGACCCCGCGCGCCTCCAGGAGGCCGCGGACTTCCGCCGCCTGATCCGCCCCGATCTCCAACAGCAGCCACCCGCCCGGCCGCAGGAGGTCTTCCGCGCCCCGGACGATGGCCCGGCAGGCGTCGAGGCCGTCCGCTCCGGCAATGAGGGCCGCCCGGGGCTCAAAAGCCAGGGTCCGCCGGTCGAGGGCGTCCTCCTCCCCCTCACGGATGTAAGGAGGGTTCGAGACCACGGCGTCGAAGGACCCATCGGGCCGGATTCCTTCCAGCCAATCGGCGCCCGCGAATTCGACCCGGCCGGCCATGCCCAGGCGCGCGGCGTTCTCTTTCGCGGTCCGCAGGGCGCCGCCGCTCAGGTCGGTCGCGACGATAAAGAGGTCGGCCCACTCCGAAGCCAGCGACAAAGCGACGTTGCCCGAACCGGTTCCCAGGTCAATCACGCGCGTCCGCCGGTCCCGGTCGGCGCTTTCGGGAGGGGGGGGGGGGAGGCGGCGCAAGACTTCGCCCACGAGGGTCTCGGTCTCGGGTCTCGGAACGAGGACGGTCCGGTTCACCCGGAACTCCAGCGACCAGAACTCCCGCCGCCCCAGGATGTAGGCCACCGGCTCGCGCCCTTCCCGCCGCTCGATGAAGTCTCGGAAGCGGGACGCGATCTCCGGGTCCGGCCGGAGGTCCGGGCGGGCGATCAGGTCTTCGCGCCGCAGACCCGCCGCGTGCGCCAGCAAGAGCTCGGCATCCAGCCGCGCGGTGGCCGGCCCCGTCTTCCGGAGACGGTGGACGGCTTCGTGAAGCAGATCTTGAAAACAAGGGGTGAGGGAGGTTGCGTGCCCGCCGATCAGGAAGGGTTCCCGGCGGCCGCGGAATGTTCGAAGGCGGTCAGCGCTTCTTCCTCCCGGGCGGCCATCAGCGGTTCGACCAGGGCTTCCAGCTCTCCCTGCAACACGGCTTCCAGCTTGTGCAGGGTCAACTGAATCCGGTGGTCGGAGACGCGGTTTTGCGGGAAGTTGTAGGTCCGGATCCTGCCGCTTCGGTCTCCCGATCCCACCTGAGAGCGCCGGGCCTCGGACCGCTTGGCCTCGGTCTCCCGGACAGCCGCGTCGAGGACCCTGGCCCGCAGGACCCGGAGGGCCTTGGATTTGTTCTTGTGCTGCGACTTCTCGTCCTGACACGTGACGACCAACCCCGTTGGAAGGTGGGTGATTCGAACGGCCGAATCGGTTGTGTTTACACTCTGTCCGCCCGGTCCGGAGGAGCGGTAAACATCGATGCGCAGGTCGGCCGGATCGATCTCCACATCCACCTCTTCCGCCTCCGGGAGGACGGCGACGGTGACCGCCGAGGTATGGATGCGGCCGCTGGATTCGGTCTCGGGGATCCGCTGGACGCGGTGGATGCCGCTCTCGTGCCGGAGAAAGCCGTACACCCGATCCCCCCGAATCGCGGCGATGATCTCCTTGTATCCGCCCAGTTCCGTCGGGCTGGAATCCAGAATCTCGACCTTCCACAATTTTTCCTCCGCGAAGCGGAGATACATCCGGAACAAATCCGCCGCGAACAGGGCGGCCTCATCGCCCCCGGCGCCCGCGCGGATTTCCAAAATGACGTTTTTCTCGTTGTTCGGGTCTTTCGGGACCATCAACTCCCTGAGGCGGGTCTCGATCGCCGGAATCTCCGACTCCAGCCGGGCGATCTCCTCCCGGGCCAAATCCCCCATCTCCGCTTCCGAGGTGTCCTGGAGAACCTCCCGGCTTCCGGCGAGCTCCTCCTGAATCTTCTCATACCTCCGGATGATCCCGACGGTTTCCTCCAACTCGGCGCGCTCTTTCGCCGCCTTGCCGTAGGCCTCGTGATCGGCCAGCAGATCGGGCTCCCCCATCCTCCCGGTCAACGCATCGAACTTCTCGCAGATGGCCGTCAGCTTGTCTCGGAGTTCTTCATTCACGGCCGGGCGCATCTCCCTCCGCGCGGTCTCAGCCGGCGGTTTTCATCTTGCTGTGCCGGGTTCTGTATCGCTCGACGCGGCCCGCGGTGTCGACCAGTTTCTGCTTGCCGGTGAAAAAGGGATGACAGTTCGAGCAGATCTCGACCGCATACGAGGGTTTGGTGGAGCGGGTGCGGAATTCGGCGCCGCACGCGCAGGTGATGGTGCATTCCTGATATTCCGGGTGAATTTCGGGTCTCATCGGCGACTCCTCCGCATCCGACCCCGAGGGGAATGAAATCCATGCCAATCCTGGGGCGGGCGCGGCCCCAAAAAACTTCGGCTGGAGGCCGCGGGGAAAACCCGCGGGCTCCAGCCGCCTGAGACTCCCTGCGAAAACAGCGTTAGGCGTTCATGGAATCGAGGAACACGGTGTTGTCCTTGGTCTCGGTGATCTTGGAAACAAGCAGTTCCATGGCCTCCACGACGCCCATGGGCTGGAGAACTTTTCGCAACAGCCACACACGGCTCAGCTCTTTCTCGTTCAGGAGCAGCTCTTCCTTTCGCGTTCCGGAGCGGTGGAGGTCGATGGAGGGGAACACCCTGCGGTCGGAAATCCGACGATCCAGAATGACCTCACTGTTGCCCGTTCCCTTGAACTCTTCGAAGATGACCTCGTCCATCCGGCTCCCGGTTTCGATCAGCGCGGTCGCCACAATGGTCAGGCTTCCGCCCTCCTCGATGTTCCGGGCGGCGCCGAAGAAGCGTTTCGGCCGCTGGAGGGCGTTGCTGTCCACCCCGCCGGAAAGCACCTTGCCGCTGGGCGGAACAATGGCGTTGTAGGCCCGGGCCAGCCGGGTGATGCTGTCCAGGAGGATCACGACGTCGCGCTTGTGCTCGACGAGGCGCTTCGCCTTTTCAATCACGATCTCCGCAACCTGGACGTGCCGGGTGGCGGGCTCGTCGAAGGTCGAGCTGATCACCTCGCCCTTCACCGTCCGCTCCATGTCGGTGACCTCCTCGGGCCGCTCGTCGATGAGCAGGACCATGAGGTACGTCTCCGGGTGATTCAGCGCGATGCTGTTGGCGATGGCCTGAAGAAGCATCGTCTTTCCGGTTCGGGGCGCGGCGACGATGAGACCCCGCTGACCCTTGCCGAGGGGCGTCAGCAAATCCATCACCCGCATCGAGGTGTCCGGCTTGCCGTTCTTATCGCTGGGCACTTCCAGGTGTATCCGTTCTTCGGGATAAAGCGGGGTCAGGTTGTCGAACAGGATCTTGTCTTTGCTGTTTTCCGGATTCTCGAAATTGACGGATTCAACCTTGAGCAGCGCGAAGTAGCGTTCGCCTTCCTTGGGCGGCCGGATATGGCCCGACACCGTGTCCCCGGTCCGCAGATCGAACCGGCGGATTTGGGAAGGCGAAACATAGATGTCGTCCGAGCCGGGCAGATAGTTGTAGCTCGGGGCCCGGAGGAACCCGAAACCGTCGGGCAGAATTTCCAGGACGCCCTCGCCGTAAATGTAGCCGTCTTTCTCGGTCTGGGCTTCCAGAATTTTGAAGATGAGCTCCTGCTTGCGGAGCGCGCTCGGGCTCACGACGCTCAAGCTGCGTGCGATTTCGGTCAGCTCGTTGATCGTCTTCGACTTGAGCTCGTCCAGGTTGAGGACCCTTCGCGTGGACTCGCCGGCGTCCAAGCCCGCACCTCCTCCGTCATTCCCGGCGAAGACGCCGGGGGCCTGGACTTTCTTCGGTTCCGCGGTGAGGTTCGACTTGCGAGATTCGGATTTTGCCGTGGGATTTACAGTTCTTGGGGGCATAGGGGCTTACATTTTCAAAAGGGATTGGATTGTCAGGGGAAGATTCCCTGACGGACGATTGACGGGTTCCCGCTTTTGTGCGGAGCGGAAAAGAAACAGTCGGGTTCGCGCGACTTCAGACCGCTGGAATTTTGCGCTTAGTGGTTTGCCTTCCGATACGGTGAATAACCCTTGCAGCGCTTACTTCGGAAGTCGGGTATCAGAGTCAGGTCAGGAGGACTCGCGTGATTGTCACGAGCAATATATGAAATCCAGGCCGACTTGTCAATATCTTTTTTCCATCGCCCGGGCCGCCAGCTCGCCCCAGACCCGCTCGACCTGCCTGCCCGTCTCCTCCACAGAGCCCCGGTTGTTCAGGACGTAATCCCCGTACGTGCGCTTTTCCACCGCGGGCATCTGCGACCGGATCCGCGCGCGGGCCTCCTCTTCGGACATTCCCTTGGCAACCAGCCGCGCGAGCTGCTCCTCGGCGTCCACGTCGACCACCACCATCAGATCCACCCGGTCGGCGCCGCCCGCCTCGATGATCACCGCCGCGTCGATCATGACGATTCCATCCGGGTCCCGCGCTTCATAGATCGCGCACAGGCGATCCTCCTCTTCCCAAATCCGGGGGTGAACGATGGCGTTCAGCCGGGCGCGGGCGTCGTCGTCGTTGAACACGATCGCCCCCAGGGCCGCGCGGTCCAGCGCGCCGTCGGGGCGGAGTACGCCGCGCCCGAACGCCTCCACGATCTCCTCGAGGGCCGGGCGGCCCGGCGCCACCACGTCGCGGGAGACCCGGTCCGCGTCGATCAGGTGCGCGCCGTGACGGCGAAACATTTCCGCGACGGTGCTCTTCCCGCTTGCGATTCCGCCCGTCAGGCCGACTTTGAGCATTCTCCGGCCGTTTTCCCCCGAACGCGGTCTTTTGGCGATGAATTGAATCAGGTGTCGGTCAGGGCGCTACTTGAGACCCCGGCGGACGAGCTCCTCTTCGTGGTGCTTGCGATAGAGGACTTCCCATTCCGGACTGCCTTCGGGAATCTTTCGGCCGTAGGATTGAAGGGTGTGGGTCACCTCGTCGTCGATGGTTTCTTCGAGGCGGATTTCTTCGGTCATGACGCGGACGATGCGCAGCCGCACGTCATTGGCGGGCTTGAGCAGACCAATCTCCTCGTTGGCCTCCAAGCGCTCGATGATCTCCTTCGAGAGGTGGTTGATCTTCTCCCGGCTCAGACCGACGAACATGGCCGCCCTTTCTACAAGATCAGATTTCTTTCCCGCACGAGGCGGCGCTTGACCAGATCGAACATTCGGGAATACTCGACGTTGCGTCGATCCATCTCGCCCTCGAAGTTGGTGAGTATCTCCCTCACTTCCTCGTTCAGAGAATCCTCGACGCGCAAATCATCGGCGACCCACTCCACCAGGCGGTATCGCAGCTCATCCTCGGTCATCTCGGTGTCGACGTACCCGAACCGGATCAATTCGCGGGAGATCGAGCGTGCGAGCCTGTCGATGACTTCCTTGCGCAACCGCATGTCGCTTCATCCCCCGGCTTTCCCGCCGACCGGCCGGTCCTTTCCGCCCCCTCCTTCGCCAGCGTCCCTCCCGGGGTGAAACCCATCGGGAACCGGCCTTCCTTCCTGAAAGGATCCGGCAGGGCGTTGAACGAAACCTCTCAGTTCACCATAATATGGCACCCGGCAACCCGGGTGTCCAGACTCCGGCTTCATCATCCGCCGCCGTCCCCCGGTTTCGGCGTTTCCCGCCGGCTTTCGGGCCGGTAACGCCCCTGCGCCTCCCGAAGCTCCCGTGCGACGGCTCGCCGGAGCTCCTCGGGGGAAACCACCTCCGCCCCGCCGCCCAGACTCAACACCCAGGCCCGGACCGAGTTCAGGTCGGACGCCGAGAGCCGGACGAGCGACGCCCCCTCTTCCCCCGAACCGCTTCCGGCAGGATCGCCGGCGCGCCCTGAGGGCTCGGCCGATTCCAGGGAGATCCCCGGAAGCCAGCCGCGCTCGATCGCCTCCCGGACCCGCTCGACGGCGTCGCCGGAACAACGGACCTGAACCTCTATCCCGGGGGAAGGCGCGCCGGACAACCCTTCCATCTTTTCGATCAACACCGAATGAAAGTCGATGTCCAAGGGGAGTTGAAAGACGTCTTCCGTCGCGCGGACTTCGCGGATCGATTCGAGCGGAAGGAGCTCCAGGCTCCGGGTCTCGTGCAAATGGCCCATCAACAGCGTCCGACCGAGCCGGTGCCAGACCCCGTAAGGGTCCATTCGGCGCCAGGAGGCGCGGCGCCTCCCGGACGGCTGAACCCGAATCTCCACGCACCGGCGCTCGTCCGCGGCCCGGGTCATCTCCTCCAGAACCTTTTGCCGGACGGCGAGAGACTTCACGGCGGGCAGATAGGGCCCGAAGTGTTGATCCAGCCGATCGAGAAAATCCCGGACCGGCGGGGGCAGCAGCTTTTCCAGGGTGATCAGGAAGGATTGGAACGTCCGGCGGAAGGGCGTCTCGCGAAAGGCGTCGAACACCCGGCGCGCATAATAAAGGGCCATCAGCTCGGAGAGGGGAAAAGGCCCGGGGATGGCGTTGCGATACCCCTCGGGGAACCGCCAGCGGACGCCCCCCTGAACCTGCTTCAGGATGGGGAACCCGGCCTGGATGAGGTCTTCCAGGTCGCGCCGGAGGGTGCCCTGGCTCCACCTTCGCGGTTCTTCCTCCCCGGACCCGGCTCGACCGTCGGACCGGTCATCCGGCGGGCGGATCAACTCGGCGAGGTCGGCCAGGGTCAAGGCGCCGCCGGCTTCCAGATACCGGACAATCTCCCATTGCCGCTGAATCTGGTGCCGGCGCGACACGACGCGCTCCCCTCCCCAACACCGCCCGGCTCGACCGGTTCATCCGGCCGGCCGCAGGGCGGCGGCCTTCGCTTCCAGCGCTTCAACAAACGACGCGGGCGCGCGGACCGTTCCCATCAGGGCGTGCGGGTCGTCTCTGCCGTGGCAGTCGGACCCGCCGGTGACAAGCAGCCCCCGGGCCTCCGCTAGGCGCCGGTACGACTTCGCCGCGGCCGGGCTGTGGCTGGAATGATAGACCTCGATCCCGCAGAGCCCCTCGGCCGCGAGCTCCGGGATCAAGTGGTCCTTTCCGCCCCGCCCGGGATGGGCCATCACGGACACCCCGCCCGCACTTCGGATGATCCGGAGCGCCTCGGCCGTTGTCAAGGCGTCGACGGGCTCATAGGCCGGACAACCCATGCCCAGGTACCGGGAGAACACCTCTTCTTTCGAAGGGACCAGGCCCGCCGAAACCAAGTACGTCGACAGGTTCAACCGGCCCGCCAGCCCCTTGGGGTGGCTGGTGAAATAGGCGTCGGGGTCGGCCGGCACGCCGAGCTTGCGTAGCCTTTCAATCATCCGGAGAACGCGCTCGCGCCGCCGGACCTCGATCCCGGACAAGGCCGCGTTGAACACCGCGTCCTCGACGTCCACGAGGTAGCCGAGGAAGTGAACGTCGCCGGCCTCCGTGGTCGCGCTGATCTCGACGGCGGGGATCAAGCGGAGTCCCAGCTCCCGGGCGCGGCCGCGGGCGGGGACGACGCCCCGTACGGTGTCGTGATCCGCGATGGCCAGAAAAGACATCCCGAGGGCGGCCGCCTGTTCGACCACCTTCTCCGGGGAGTGAACGCCGTCTGAGAAATCGGTGTGGACGTGAAGGTCGCCGAATGGCTCATCGGGGCCGATGAGGACGTGCCGGGCGGGTCCGCTCTTTCGTCTTGCCGATGAATTCGAGCCGGACACGCTTTTCCTTATCTTCCACGGCG
The DNA here is from genome assembly GCA_030740135.1 of Nitrospinota bacterium. Next base: position 13,362 of record JASLXW010000005.1, on the reverse strand, counting down.
AGGGGGGATGGGGGCGGTTCGCCGGTTCCAGCGCCACAAAAAACGAGGCCCGTCCCGGATGCTGGGTTCCCGTGGACGAGCCGCGTCAGCGCTCAAAATGGAGCGGGCGATGGGAATCGAACCCACGACGTTCAGCTTGGGAAGCTGACATTCTACCTCTGAATTACGCCCGCCCGGGATGAATCAATCGATTGCGCTCACCTCTAGAAAAAGACTGTAAAGCAATGCGTCCGGAAATATCAACCCCCCGGCTCGAACGCCCGGGACTCCGGGCCGTTACACCGCGCCCTCGACATCGACTACGCCCTCCTCGACCCACTCGACGCCATCCTCGCCCGTTTCCTTTTTCCAGATCGGGACGATCTGCTTGATCCGGTCGATGGCGTACTTGCACGCCGCGAACGCCTCCGCCCTGTGGGCGGAAGCCACGGAGATGACGACGGCCGTGTCGCCGATTTGAAGCCGGCCGACCCGGTGGACGATGGCCACGGCGTCCGTGCCCCATTTCTCCGCAATCTCGCCGCCGATCTGCCGGAGCTTCTTCTCGGCCATGGGCTTATAGGCGTTGTATTCGAGCTCGACGACTTTTTGTCCCCGGGCGTGATCGCGGACAATGCCGAAGAAATCCACGAGCGCCCCCTGGCCGGAGCTCAGAACGGCGCGGTGGAGGTCGTCCAAGTTGATCGGCGTTTCGGAGATCTTAAACACCGCGGCCTCCGGAAATCGGCGGGATCAGGGCGACTTCATCCCCCTCGCTCAAGGAAAAATCGCGTCCGACGAACTCCTCGTTCACCGCGACCGTTAAGGACTCGGCCCGCTCGGCGAGTCTCGGGTGCGACTCGGCCAGTTGGCGCATCAGCCCCTCGACGGTCGCGCCCTCGGGCGCCTCCGCCTGGATCCGCTCGGCCCCGATCGCGTCCTTCGCCCACGCGAACGCCAGCACATTAACCCGCACGCACCATCCCTTTCCCGCGAGCTTATCCGGACAATCCCTTTACAATAAGATCGTAGGTTCCGTAACCTGGACTGTCAATCCGCGCATACGCCACACCCAATCGAAAACCAGCGAAGACCGAGGGTCAACCGACCCGCGCCTCCGCCTGACCCCTCCATGTAAAACCATCTGTGCAATCTGTGGATCCAAAAGGCCTCTCTGCCGGAATGCTTTGATGCGCCAACGGGATATCTCGCTTCTATGACACCCGCTATGGCAATCTTCGGGCTTCGGGTCTAGGGCCTGATGACGAAACGCTCAAAAATTCCGTCCAGGGGAGATTTCGATTGATCAAGCGCTGGATTCGAAGGATTCTCATCGGCCTCGTCGTTCTCTTCGTCGGCATCCAGGTCGTCCCTTATGGGCGCAACCGGGAGAACCCGTCCGTCCGGGCCGAGCCCAAGTGGGACAGTCCGAGAACCCGTGAGCTGGCCGTCCGGCTCTGCTACGACTGCCACAGCAACGAAACCATCTGGCCGTGGTACTCCTACATCGCGCCCATCTCGTGGTGGATCCAGCGGGACGTGCGAAAAGCGCGGGACGAGCTCAACTTCTCGGAATGGGACCGGCCGCAGAAGGAGGCGAAAGAATCCGGGGAGTCCGTCGAGGAAGGCTCGATGCCCCCTCCGTGTATAGGCGATTCCGCCGGAAGGCCAAACTGACCGATGAGGAGCGGGATGAGCTGATGCGGGGGCTCTATGCCTCCTTCGGAAGGAAACACCGGCGCAAAACCGGCGGTGGAAAAGACGACGACTAACCTGGATTTCCCAAAAACCAGCGGACTCAAGGGGCGCCGGCAAGGCGGTGGTGGGTCAGTTTGATTTTCTTGGGCGCCAGATTCCCTGGAAAATCCGGTCAGGATGTGCTAGTTTTAAGGTATGCCTGAGCGGACAAGGAAGAGACGCCCTGCCGACTTGAACAAGCTGGCGGCCAGCATAGCCCGTGCGGCCACCGAAGGCGAGCCGGAAGTGTCGCCGGAGGACGAAGGCAAGAATCCGCATGCGGTCGCCCTGGGTCGGCTCGGTGGGTTGAAGGGCGGCAAGGCGCGTGCGGAGAAGCTGACGCCGGAGGAACGGAGCGAGATCGCACGAAGAGCGGCCAAGACCAGATGGGGGAAAAGGAAGGGCTAATTTTGTGATATCATTCTTGCTCAGTTAGTGTTGAAATTGGGCAGAATGTAGCTATATCGAAAGGCAATACTCAAAATCGGGCGGAGGAGATCATGCAAGAGCGGGCACATGTCTTGAGTCCGGAGGAGTCCCTTGAGGCGGGAGAACGTGCCCTTTTAGGGGCGGCAACTGAAGGGATGTCCAGAGAAGACAGGCTTGAGGCCAGCGAAATTTTACGCTCCAAGGGTGTTCCAGAAAAGACCATCCAAAAATTATTTCCAGACCCGTAAACGGATTAAGAATTTTTAGCCAGATCGTCCAATTCGTTTGGCTTGGTCTACAAATTCCTCAACTGTCCATCCCATCTCAGTAGCGTATTTCGTCACCACTTCAAATAATGCTTCATCTGTAATACAACTGCTTGTTAGAAATCCTATAATTTCACGATCGGAGAGTTTTCGACCTTTTCCCCAATAACCCGTTCTGGCAATTTCAATAAAGAGCTTGGGGTCGGAAATATAAGCGAATTTATCTAAATCGTCGCTCATTTCATCCGCCATTGGAGAGTCTCCATCCCGTTATTCCTCCTTGTCGGCAGAATATTGAGCCTGTCGAAGAACAAACTGGCTCATCAGGGGTACGGCAAAAGTGTGTTTTCCATGTCTATGCTTATAAATCAATCCGGCATCGCAAAGATGGGTCAACATTTGGCTAACCTGACTACTTCCAAAGGGTCTTTTTAAGAACGCCCTAGAACCTGGAACCATTTCTTGAACGGACCACATCAGCACAAGCTACGTGGAGCGACAGAATCTCAATATGCGGATGAGCATGCGGAGATTCACCCGCCTGACCAATGCGTTCTCAAAGAAGGTCGAGAACCTGGAGCACGCCCTTGCGCTCCACTTCATGAATTACAACTTCGTCAGGATTCACCAGACGCTCAAGGTGACCCCGGCCATGGAAGCCGAAGTGGCGGACACCCTGTGGACGTTAGAGGACGTTGCGGCCCTTGCAGATTGAAACTGACCCGCTACCGGCAAGGCGCATGTCTTGAAAACGCGGTGTGGTATACTCACCCGCAAAACACTTTCACAATCTGATTCAGCCTGGATCTCGGAGTCCAGGGCGGTTCACGCCACGACAACGGGCCCGGTTACACGGCCAGGGGGTGGATGGAGATGAAACGATCCGTCCGGGTGACCATCAACGGCGCGTCCCATGAGCACGAGGTGGAGCCCCGGCTTCTGCTGGTTCACTACCTTCGGGACGTGGTCGGATTAACGGGAACGCACATCGGCTGCGAGACCGGCATCTGCGGGGCCTGTACGGTCCTTCAGGACGGGATGGCCGTGAAATCGTGCACCCTGCTGGCCGTCCAGGCCGACGGGTCGGAGATCACGACGGTCGAGGGCCTGGCGGCGAAGGACGGCGAGCTGGACCCCGTTCAGCTCAATTTCTGGGACCACCACGGCTTGCAGTGCGGTTTCTGCACGCCGGGCATGCTCATCGCCGCCAAGCAGCTCCTCGCCCGCAACCCCAACCCCAGCGACGAAGAGATCCGCCGGGGGATCGAGGGGAACCTCTGCCGGTGCACGGGGTATCAGCAGATCGTCGAGTCCATCCGGGGCGCCGCCGGAGCGGGTTCCTGATTTCCTGTCCTTTCCCTCCACCACCGACCGGAGGTCTTGCGTCATGACGGAAGCCTTGAAACCGCCGAAATTCATCGGAGAGCCCATTAAGCGCCGGGAGGACCCCCGCCTCATCCAGGGTCTCGGGCGCTATGTGGACGACCTGGCCCCGCCCGGCTGTCTGCACGTCGGCATCGTCCGGAGCACACACGCACACGCCCGTCTGAAATCGGTTGACGCCTCGGCCGCCCTTGCGCTTCCCGGCGTCGTAGCGGTCTTCACGGGCGAGGACACGAAAGACGTGGGACCGGTCCCCGTGGCCGCCCTGACCGAAGACACCAAGGTGCCCCACCATCCCATCCTCGCCCGGGGGACCGTCCGCTACGTCGGAGAGCCCATCGCCGCCGTCGTGGCCGATGGCCGCTACGCGGCGCGGGACGGGGCGGACCGGGTGAGCGTGGACTACGACCCCCTGCCGGCCGTCGTGGACCCGGAAAAGGCCCTGGAGGCGGGCGCAGCGAAGATCCATGAAGATTTCGACGACAACCTGGCGTTCACCTGGGGCCTCGGAGACGACGTGGGAGCGGAGCTGGAGAAGTCCGACCGGGTCATCCGGCAGCGGATGGTTCACGGCCGCGTCATTCCCTGTCCCATGGAGACCCGGGGGGCGCTGGCCGATTACGACCGGGGGCGCGAGACCCTCACTTTATCGTCCTCCACGCAGATCCCCCACATCCTGAAAACCCAGGTCGCCCTCCAGATGGGCATCCCCGAGCATAAGGTGCGCGTCATCACGCCGGAGGTGGGCGGGGGGTTCGGCTGCAAGCTGAACGTCTACCGGGAGGAAGGGATCGTTTCCTTTGTGAGCCGCGCCCTGGGCAAACCCGCCAAGTGGATCGAATCCCGGTCCGAGAATTTCCTGGCGACCATCCACGGCCGCGGCCAGGTGGGCGAGGTCGAGGTCGGCGTCATGAACGACGGGACCCTCACGGCGCTCCGGTACAGCGTAACGGTGGACGTGGGGGCCTATCACCAGCTCCTCACGCCGGGCATCGTGTGGTTCACCGGGTTCATGATGGCCGGGCCGTATAAGCTTCCCCACCTGGAGGTGAAGGTCCGCGGGGCGTTCACGAACAAGATGGCCACCGACGCCTACCGGGGCGCGGGGCGGCCCGAGGCGACCCTCATGGTCGAGCGGATTGTGGACATCGCCGCCCGCGAGCTGGGTATGGACCCCGTCGAGATCCGCCGGAAGAACTTCCCTGATTCCGCCGCCTTCCCTTTCACCGCCCCCAGTACGCTGGTCTACGACAGCGGGAACTACGCGCCCACGATGGACAAGGCCCTGAAAGCGGCCGGGTACGACGACCTCCGAAAGGAGCAGGCCGAGGCCCGGAAGGCCGGCCAGTTCCTGGGGATCGGCGTGTCCAGCTACGTCGAGATCTGCGGGATGGGTCCGTCCTCCGCCCTGCCGTCGGGCGGATGGGAGAGCGCCACCATCCGGGTGCAGCCCACGGGGAAGATCACCGTCCTCACCGGGACCTCCCCTCACGGGCAGGGCCAGGAGACGACCTTCGCCCAGATCGTCGCCGAGGGCTTCGGCGTCCCCATGGAGGACGTCACCGTGATCCACGGGGACACGGACACTGTCCAGTACGGCATCGGGACGTTCGGGAGCCGGGGCACCGCCGTCGGGGGCGCGGCCGTCTGGATCGCGCGCGACATGGTCATCGAGAAGGCCAAGAAGTTCGCCGCCGTCCACCTGGAGGCCAATCCGGCGGACGTGATCCTGGAGGCCGGGGAGTTCTACGTCCGGGGGAACCCGGAGAAGCGCGTTCCCCTCCTGATGGTGGCCCTGGGCGCGTATCATCCCGGGCTGGCCGGGGGCGTGGCTTTCCCCGAAGGGGAGACGCCGGGCCTCGAAGCCACACACTATTTCGAGCCCTCCAACTTCACCTTCCCCTTCGGGACGCACGTGTGCGTGGTCGAGGTGGACCCCGAGACGGGGGACGTGAAAGTCCTGCGCTATCTCGGCGTGGACGACGTGGGGAACGTCATCAACCCGCTCCTGGTGGACGGCCAGATCCACGGGGGGATCGCCCAGGGGCTGGGGCAGGCCCTGGACGAGGAGTTCTTCTACGACGAGAACGGCCAGCCGCTGAACGGCTCCTTCATGCACTACGCCCTGCCCAAGGCCACGGACTTTCCGAGGTTCGAGCTGGACCGGACGACGACGCCGACCCCCGTCAATCCCCTGGGGGCCAAAGGGGTCGGGGAGGCGGGAACCATCGCGTCCACTCCCGCCGTGGTCAACGCCGTCGTGGACGCCCTGTCGCCCTGGGGCGTCACCCACATGGACATCCCGATCCGTCCCGAAAAGGTCTGGCGGATCACGAAGGGAGCGCGGCCATGATCCCGAGCGAATTCGAATACTACGCGCCGGACACGCTGGAGGAGGCCGTCGGCCTGCTCGTCCAGCACGGTGAAGAGGCGAAGATCCTCTCCGGCGGCCACAGCCTGGTCCCCCTGTTGAAGGCCCACATCGCGCGGCCGGGGGTCCTGGTCGACATCGGCCGGCTGGGCGACCTCTCCTACATCCGCGATGAAGGGGGCGTCTGCCGGATCGGGACGCGCACGACGCATTACGAGATCGAGTCCTCGGACGCGCTCAAAGCGCGCTTCCCCTTGCTCCCCGAGGTCGCCGAACAAATCGGCGACGTCCAGGTGCGGAACAAGGGCACCCTGGGCGGCAGCCTAGCACACGCGAACCCGGCCGCGGACTATCCCGCGGCGGTCATCGCCCTGCGGGCGACGGTGGCGGCGGTCTCCCCCAAGGGAGAACGGGAGATCCCCATCGATGAGTTCTTCACCGGCCCGCTGGCCACCTGCCTGGAGCCGGACGAGATCCTGACCGAGGTGCGAATCCCAGACGCGGGCGGCGCCTGCGCGTACCGGAAGGCGGCCCAGCGGGCCTCCGGCTTCGCGGTGGTGGGGATCGCCGTCCAGCTCGCCGTCGTGGACGGGACGTGCAAAAGCGCGGGCGTCGGCGTGACCGGTCTGGCCGCCTGCCCCTTCCGGGCGGCGGGCGTCGAGGAGACCCTGACCGGCGGCGGCCTGGACGAGGACGCCGCGGCCGCCGCGGCGGCGAAGGTTGCCGAGGGCGTGGACCCGCTGGAGGACCTGTTCGCCTCCGGTGAGTTCCGGGCGCACCTGGCCCGCGTCCACTGCCGGCGGGCGATCCGCGCGGCGGCCGGCTGAGACCGTCCCGCGTATTCCGTGAGGTCCGAACGGCGCGCGGGTCCCGAAGTCCAGCCGGGCTTGGGGCGGACGCGCCGGGTTGAGCATGGAAAAAACCTTTGCACAGATCATCGAATCCTACCGGCCCTGGCTTGTCGAGGTCCGGCGCGACCTCCACCGTCACCCGGAGTTGGCCTTCGAGGAGGTCCGCACCGCCGGGATCATGGCCGAGAACCTCAAATCCTTCGGCCTGGAGTTCCGGACGGGCGTGGGGAAGACCGGCGTCGTCGGCCTGCTCCGGAAAAACCCGGACGGCCCCACCGTAGCCATCCGCGGCGACATGGACTGCCTGCCCATCCAGGAAGAGAACGACGTCCCCTACGCCTCCACCCGGCCGGGGCTCATGCACGCCTGCGGCCACGACGCCCACACGACGATCATCCTGGGGGCCGCCCGGTTTCTGTCGGAGAACCCGGAGTTCCTCGAAGGCGTCCCGGGACAGGTGAAGTTCATCTTCCAGCCGGCGGAGGAAGGCCGGGCCGGAGCGGCGGCGATGATCCGCGACGGCGTCCTCTCCGACCCGCCCGTGGAGGCGATCTTCGGCGCGCACATGGTCCACACCCTGCCCGTGGGAGTCATGGGGCTGACCCCCGGCGCCGCCCTGGCGGCGTTTGACCGGATCGAGATTCACGTGACCGGCAAGGGCGGGCACGCGGCGAGGCCACAGTCCACCGTGGACCCCGTGGTGGCGGCGTCTTATCTGGTCACCGCGATTCAGTCCATCGTCAGCCGGAACATCAACCCGCTCGAGAGCGCCGTCCTCACCATCGGGAGCATCAACGCCGGCAACGCCTTCAACGTCATCCCCTCCTCCGCCGTCTTGGTCGGGACCCTCCGGACGCTGAGCGGCGAGGTGCGGGAGATCGCCAACACGCGGATCCGGGAGATGTCCGAGCGGGTGGCGGCCGCTTTCGGGGCGGCCGCCGAGGTCGAGATCGAAGAGGGCTATCCCATCATGCTCAACGACCCGGACACGACGGCCTTCCTGGGCGCGCGCGCTCCGGGCGGAGTGGGGGGAAGAACCCGTCAAGGACCTCCCGCCCATCATGGCGTCCGAGGATTTCGCCTATTACCTGGAGCAGGTCCCGGGGACCTATTTCCGGCTGGGATGCGGCAACGTTGAAAGGGGAATCACCCACAGCATGCACACTTCGAGGTTCGACATCGACGAGGACGTCCTGCCCTTCGGCGTCGCGGTCTTCTCGCATCTCATTCGGGAATATCTCAGGCGGGCGCGGGGGACCGACGCTTAGAACCTATCTCAAAATGGATCGTGCCCTAACCGTCATGCCCGCATGTAGTAAGCGGGCATCCAGAACAGCTTGAAAACACTGGATTCCCGCTTTCGCGAGAATGACGACAAAAGGCCAAATAATTGGAAGATGGGATTTTGAGATAGGTTCTCGTGTCGTGTCTTGAAAATTGCTCTACATTTCGCGGCCTAAATTGTTCCTTCCGGCCGGGCAAGATGCCCGGCCTACCGGTCGATGGAAAGCCGGCGTTTTTCAAACAGGTAGGGCGGGCGGCGGGTCGGTTGACCCCTTGCCCGCCTTTAGCTCCAATGGCCCTCGCAGGGTGTTCTCCACCCTTTGTGAAGTGCCAGCTCAGTTTCGAGACGCGACACAATAGGATCTATCCACATCGTCCGCGTTTAACCCCGGGAGGAAGATCCAAATGGTGAAAATGGAGGGCGCGGGGACGCCCCAATCGGAGATCCCCGGCCGGCTGGATCGCGCCCGCGAGGCCATGGCCGAACGGGACCTGGATCTCCTCTTCGTCATCGGCCGGTCCTTCTATGACCGCATGGGCGACTTGACGTTTCTGACCAACCACTTCCCGCCGTTTCCCGCCGGGGCGTTCACCAAGGAGAACCGCGGCGCGGGCCACGGCGTCCTCCTCCTCCCCCGGGCCGGGGACCCCATCCTCCTGGCCGACCGGACCGGCTACCGGAAAGACCTCGTCCCCATCGAGGACGTGCGGATCACATCGATCTTCGCCCCCACCGTGAAGGAAGCCCTCGCCGAGCGGGGCCTGACCCGCGCGCGCGCCGGCATCGTGGGCGAGGACATCCTCCCCCTGGCCCTATACCGCGACCTGACGGCGGCCCTGCCGGACGTTACATGGGCGCCGGCGGATGAAATCGTGCGCGGCCTTCGCAGTATCAAGACCGAGGCGGAGATCGCCCTGTTGAAAACGGCCGCGGAGATCGCCGACGCGTCCCAGGCGGCGGCAATGGCCGCGTGCGCGCCGGGACGGACCGAGGCCGACGTGTGCGCGGCCGCCATCGCCGAGGGGATGCGCCGGGGGGCCGACTTCGTCCGGTACGTCCGGGTGCATTCCGGACCCTGGTCCACCATGGGAATCCGCTGGCCCCAGGCGACACAGCGGGCGCTCGAGGAAGGCGACGTGGTGCGGGTCGACGTCATCGGGGCCTTCGAGGGCTACCAGTACGACGTCCTGCGGACGACCTGCGTCGGCGAGCCGTCCGGCGAGGTCTTGAAGATCCTCGAGATCTGCGCCGAGGCGACCGAGGCGGCCGTCGCGGCGTGCCGGGCGGGCGTGAAGAGCGACGACATCCACCGAACCTCCCAGGCGGTGTTCGAGCGGGCGGGATACGGCCAACACAGCCGCGCCTTCATGGGCCACGGGATCGGCCTGGAAACGGTGGAGTCCCCGCTCATCCAAAAGGGCGTCCAGGACGTGATCGAGGAGGGGATGGTCCTGTGCATCGAGCCGGGCGTCTCCGTCCCCGACGTGGCGGGCGCCTGCATCGAAGAGGAGATCATCGTCCGGGGGGACGGTCCGGAGCTCATCACCCGCGCCCCGACCCGCCCCTGGCGGAAGGACGGGGGGGGGGTGAGCGTCCCCGTCCGCAACCGGCATACACCCAAGGGAGAGAAAAGGTGGTCGACTTCGGACTGACCCTGCCGAACCGGGGCGTCATCGTCGGAATCGTGCAGGCCCGGGAGCTGGTGGACATGGCCGTGAAGGCGGAGGAGACCGGCGTCCTGACGGACGTCTGGGTCGGGGACAGCATCCTGAGCAAACCCCGGCTGGAGTGCATCCCCCTGCTGGGCGCGATCGCCGGGCGGACCGCCCGCGTCAAGCTGGGCGTGGCGTGCATGGCCACCATCGTCCAGCGCAACCCCGTGGTCTTCGGCCTTCAGTGGGCGAGCCTGGACGTGCTC
>JASLXW010000005.1:275-3133 GCA_030740135.1 Nitrospinota bacterium | reverse complement strand
GGCCGGGCGCTCCTGGTGGCCTGCATGGGCTACCCGGCGAGCCAGACCCCGGCGGCCGCCAAGGAGCTGGACGTCATGGGGATCCCCAGCAAGGAGCGGCCGGGCCGGATGGTGGAGATGATGGCGGCCCTGCGGGCGCTCTGGTCCGGCGAGCACGCGACGTACGAAGGGAAATATTACGCCTTCGAGGACATCAACCTTTTGCCGAAACCCGTCCAGCGGCCCTGCCCCATCTGGATCGCCGCCACCCCGCGCGAACGGAACATCGGCGAGCAAGGGGTGGAGCGGGCCCTGCGGCGCATCGCCCGGCACGCCGACGGGTGGCAGACCACGATGCTGACGCCCGGGATGTTCAAAGATTACCTGGGCCGCATCCACGCGATGAGAAAGGAAGGGGGCCTGGACAACGCCGGATTCAAGACCTCGCTCTACTACAACTTGAACGTCAACCCCGACCGCGAGGCGGCTTATTTGGAAACCAAGTCGTTTCTGGACGAATACTACGACCGGGACTGGCCGAAGGACATTGTGAAGCTCTGGACGGCCCACGGCTCCGTCCGGCAATGCGTCGAGACGCTGAAAGGTTATATCGATGCGGGCTTCGACCACATCACCCTCCGGATGACGGCCCGGGATCAGGCCCGGCAGTTCGAGATTTACGTGAAAGAGGTCCTGCCGGAGCTGGGGATTCGGTAGAGACCCGGGCGGACGCCGGGGGAGGGGGGGGCGAGGAGAGCGCCCGGGCGAATCCGGACGCGCCTTATACTTTTTTCATGAACGGGAGAGGGGGAGGGAAATGGCGACTTACAAATATGACCACATCCACTTTCGAAGCGAGGGCCCGTACGCGGCCCGGAAATTCTGGGAAGAGATGTTCGGCGCGGAATGCACCCGGGAAAGAGAGCTGGGGGGCGCGCCGTCGTTCACGATGGACCTGAACGGCATGACCTTTCAGGTGTCGGGCCGCGCGGAGGGCGAAGACCCCATCCGCACGGGAAGCGAGCCGCGCTACGGCCTCGACCACTTCGGCCTCCTGGTGGACGACATGGACGGGGCGGCAAACGGGCTTCGCGGGAAAGGCGCGGAGTTCATCTGCGAGCCCTGGGAGCTCCGCCCCGGCGTCAAGATCGCCTTCATCAAGGGGCCGGACAACATCAGCATCGAGCTGGCCGAACGAAAATAAGCGCCCCGCCCCTTCATTCCCCAAAGCGCAAAAAGAAAGGCTCTCATTGGGAAATGACGTTTTGTTGGAAAGCTTGAAGACCCATTGGGTCGTATCCCGCAACGGCGGAAGCCGGGACGAAAAAGGGGGCCTAAGCAGAAATAAGTATGGCGCCCCCCGATTCCCGCGGATCGGCTGCGTCCTCTTGCGCTAGGAGGTTGATTCCGGCCTTGAAAATCCCTTGACAATCTCATCGAAAAGGGGTTCCATGGTTTTCATCGGCAAAGAGGGCCGAGGGTTGAGAGTTATGACAACGCTCCTCACCGCGCCCGGGCGTGGAAATCGCTTAAGGGGGAGGACGAGAATATGAGAGGGAGATTGTGGACCGTCGTATTGGGTCTCCTTGTGTTGGGCCTGCTTACCGTCAACCTGCAGTCGGCTTCGGCCCACCGGTGGTGGAAATGGCATTGGAACAAGTCAACCGTCCGTTATTGGAATTTCGCTACCCGGAAAACACAGGCGCAAGCTGCCATCAACGACTGGGACGCCTGCTCGGGGTTCAAGTTATCCAAGCGCACCAGTCACACCGACATCAGCGTCTATGATGGCAACTTCGGTGACACAGGATGGGGAGGCTTGGCCTCGATCAAAAGTCGCAAATGGGATTGGTGGTGCCCATTTCTCTTCTGTGGGGTAACACACGGCCACGCACGCTTCAACTCGTTTTACGGGGGGTCCAACAACTGGGTGAAGGGTGTTTTCTGCCAGGAAGTTGGGCATCTTTTCGGTCTCGGGCATAGCCCCCATGGCTGTATGGGACTAAGTTATTACACCTCGATTAGCGGGAACCAGTACGCAGTAAATAGATCCCACAGCTGTCGCGATGTGAGAGCTTACACCCACTGATGGTTCTGCGGGTGCACCAACTCCACATCAAGGAGGCGTCCCATGAAATTGAACAAAATCTTGGGCATATCTGCCGGGCTTTTGACCGGCCTTCTTGGGGTGCAGATGCTGGTTCTGTCGCAACAAGAACCGCGCGAGACCCATTATGCGACTTGGGACAAAAATCCCAAGAGTCTCGCGGAAGGTCAAAAACTCTCCAAGCGAATTGTCAAAGGCCGTGTGATAAAAATCGAAAGAGGAAAAGACATCGTTGTTAAAACACCCGGCGAGCCGGGCGGAGTGGACCGTATCCCTGTTGAAATCGTCACGCTTGCCCTCACGGGAAGATACAAAGGGAAAGGGACGGTGCCGAAAACCGTGCGGGTGTTCCATACAGGTGTTTCCAGGGTCAGCACGAAAGGGCTCAAGAGGAAACCGAAGCCGAAAGACGGGAAGCATGGTGGGCTGCCGATTCCGACAAAAGCCCGGTCGAAGCGATCGGCCAGCCAGGTCAACAGGTTTGTGTTGGAAGACGACCCCCCATACAGAATGGGTCAAAAATATATCATGTACCTGCGGGATGGCCCCACGGTCCGCGACAAAGCGGGCAGGCGAGTCAAGACCTCGCGCATGGTGAATCCCAGCTTGCGGATGCGAGTGTCGCGCGGGAATAAACTGAGACCGGCTACGACCAGGATGCCCTTTGCCAGACGATTACGAGGTAAACCGCTCACGGCATTGACATCGAAATTGCCGAGATTCAAGAGTCTTCGATTCAACAAACAAGCGCCTCAACTCCAACGCATTCGAC
>JASLXW010000005.1:0-265 GCA_030740135.1 Nitrospinota bacterium | reverse complement strand
CTGAAAAAAGCGAAAAAGATGGGAGAATATAACCGTCTCCTGAAGCAGCTACCGGCACGAATGCAGCGGCAACTCAAGCGCTAGGGGAGATAGACGGCAGTGTTTCGTCGCAGGCTATTCGTCGTTGTCTTCCTGCTCGCGGCGATAGGCATTGCTTGCCATGGCGGGAGAACAGTCTCCGCTACCCGCCCGCCGGGAAGATCTATTGCCCAGGACCTTGCCAGTCTCGTACAGACGGCGCCGCTGGTCCTCGTGGGCCGGGTCG
>JASLXW010000059.1 GCA_030740135.1 Nitrospinota bacterium | reverse complement strand
CAGGCCCATGAGCCGCTTGATCCAGGGCGATGTGGGTAGCGGAAAGACCGTCGTCGCGGTGGCGGCGCTGCTAAACGCAGTGTTTAGCGGTTACCAGGGCGCCCTCATGGTGCCCACCGAGATCCTGGCCGAGCAGCACGCCGCGAATGTTCGGCGCTGGACGGACGCCCTGGGCGTCCGCTCCGGGCTTCTCACCGGGCGCATGAAGGAAAGGGAGCGGGCGGACCTGCTCGACAGCGTGATGAAAGGAGCCGTCTCCCTGGTGATCGGGACGCACGCGCTCATTCAGGCGGACGTGCGGTTCAGGTCCCTGGGTCTCGCGGTGATCGACGAGCAACAGCGCTTCGGCGTGATGCAGCGCTCGGCCCTCAGGGAGAAGGGGAGCGACCCCGACGTCCTCGTGATGACGGCGACGCCCATCCCCCGGAGCCTCTCGCTGACCTTGTACGGGGACCTGGACCTCTCCCTTCTCGACGAGATGCCGCCCGGAAGAAAACCCGTCGAGACGGCCGTGCACGTGGGGGGGAAGGCGGAGGCCGCGTGGCGTCTTCTCCGGCGCGAGCTCGGGGCTGGACGGCAGGCCTACCATGTGTCGCCCCGGATCGAGGAAACAGAGCGGTCCGACCTGAAGGCCGCCGTCGAGACGGCGGATCGGCTTCGCCGCGAGCTTCACCCGTTTCCGGTGGGGCTCCTTCACGGCCGGCTGAAGGCCGAGGAGAAAGAGGCGGTCATAGAGGGATTTCGCCGGGGGGACATCCGGCTCCTGGTCACGACGACGGTGATCGAAGTCGGCGTGGACGTTCCGAACGCCGCCGTGATGTGGGTGGAGGACGCGGACCGCTACGGTCTGTCCCAGCTCCACCAGCTTCGGGGCCGGGTGGGCCGGGGGGGAGAGAGGGCCTACTGCGTCCTGCGGGCCCGCCCCCCGCTCACGGCGGAGGCCGAGGCCCGCCTCGCCGTCATGGCCGAAACCGCCGACGGGTTCCAAATCGCCGACCGCGACCTCGAGATCCGCGGGCCGGGCGAGATGTTCGGGACGAAACAGGCCGGCGCGCCGGACCTGCGCTTCACCCGACTGCTGCGCCACACCGACCTGCTGACGCAGGCGAGGGAGGACGCCTTCGCCCTCGTAGAGCGGGACCCGAACCTGAGCGCGCCCGCGCACCAGGGCCTGCGGGCCTGGGTGAAAGAGCGTTGGGGAGATCGGCTGGACCTGGCGGAGGTGGGATAGCGGGGATCTCCCGCCGGCATGATCCATGACGGACAGCGGAACGATGAGCGAGGTGCGATATTCGGAGAAACCAACGGGTGCGCGGTAGAATCCGCCGCTCTCATCCGGGGGAATTTATTTCTTGAGAACGATCTTAATCCGCTGGCCCTTTTTCAGGACTGCCTGGTCGTCCAGGTCGTTTAGCAGGGCGAGCTCGAGTGAGAAGTTCCGGTTGCCCAGGAAGTCGGCGGCGAGGTCGGAAAGGGTTTCCCCGCCCCGCGCGCGATACGCCCGAAGACGGAAACCCTCCTTGCGCTCCCCGTAAACCAGTCCGGACAGTTGCGCCTTGTAAGGATCGCCCTTCACGGCCAGCTTCTGTCCGGGGCGGGCAAGGACCTGAGCAAGCTCTTCGAGCTTCAGGATCCGCATCGTGGTCTCCGGGTGGGTCGAACCAAAACCGTGGTAGCCGATCCCGCGCAACCGCTCGAGTTGGCGCAGCCGCCGCATGAACTTGGCGGCCTCCCGGGGCTCGTATCCCGCCTTCCAGGCATAGTAAAGCCCCTTTTCGTCGGCCTCGAATTCGAACGCCCTCCCGTGACCGCTCAGGATGTTGCTCATCACCGCCTGCGTCAGCGTGATGGCGGGCGCCACGGCGCCGCCGCCCGCGAGGGCGCCCCCGGCCGCGGCCGCAAGGGTCAGAAACTGGGCGCCCAGGGCCTTGGTCATCTGCCGGGCGCCATGGCGCTGTGTGACGTGGGCGATCTCGTGACCCAGGACGCCGGCCAGCTCGGCCTCGCTGTTCAGCACCGCCAGCATCCCGCGAGTGATGTAGATATAACCGCCCGGCAGGGCCATGGCGTTTTCCTGGTGCTGATCCACGACCTTGAAATGATAGGTATACGCCTTTCTGTTGATGGCGCCGGCGATTTTCCGGCCGACGCGACTGACGTATTGCTGGAGAAAGGGATCGGCGTAGTACCCCATTTGTTTCAGGATCAGCGGATCATATTTCTTCCCGATCGCCCTTTCGGTCTTGGGCTTGATGATGGAAAAGCCCTGGGCGTCCGCGGGGGCCGCGCCCATGAGGAGCACCAGGACGGCAAGCGCAGCCACCCAACCGGTCGTCGCGCGGGGTCCAGGCCGGGATTCGCCGCCGGCTCGAGCCTTTCGATTCATCCGGATCTCCGAACAGGGGGTTTCGGACATGACGGCGTCGCGCACGCCCGCTTCGAGAAAACCTCCTTCCACGAAAATAGGTCGCGGCCCCCGCTCTTGCGAGGGAAAATCAGGAATTCGTCTGTTTCCAAACCCTTGAACCTTGTTGCGGTTCCCGGACCTTTCAGATGCGATAGAATGACCCGCCGGCAGTTGATTTGGACGCCCGCCATTCCTCGTGAATCGGTCGGCTTCTTCATTCGAGGGTCACCCGCGCCGGTGTCCCTATCGTTGAGAACACTCGGACGGGGGATTCTCATCCCCCGCCGCCGAAATCAAGCCGGGAGGCGAGAAAATGCCGCGGATCATCGACCTCAGCATGGAAGTTCACCGGTTCATGCAGACCTATCCGGGGACGGTCAGCCCGTTGATCCGGGTGCTGGAGAACCACCATGAAAGCGCGGCCCGCCTGAACGCGGAACAGTACGGGGCCGACACCCTGTTCAACCACTGCGTCGTCGTCCTCAGCGACCACCACGGAACGCATATCGATTCCGTCTTTCATGGGGACCCGGAGGGGGCTCCGGCGGAGCAAATCCCGCTGGAACACTGTTACGGCCCCGGCGTGGTCCTGGACCTTTCCCACAAAAAAGGCGGCGAGGCCATCGAGATCGCCGACTTGGAAGCGGCGCTGGCCAGGATCGATTACGCGCTCAAACCGCGCGACATCGTTCTGCTGCGCACCGACGCCTCGAAGAAGTCGGACCGGCCCGAATATCTGACGGACCATCCCGGCATGATCCGCGAAAGCTGCGAGTGGCTGCTGGACCGGGGGATCAAGACCATCGGCATTGACACCGTCGGGTTCGATCTGCCCATCCCGAAGATGTTCGAGCGCGGAGACCTTTGGCCCTGCCACCGCCTCTACAAAGACCGGGAGTATTGGCACGTCGAGAACCTGTCCAACCTGGAGGCCATTCCGGCCCCTTTCGGTTTTACGGTCTCTCTTCTGCCGGTCAAGTGGAAGGGGGCCAGCGGCGCGCCGATCCGGGCCGTGGCCATCATCGATTGATCGTCCTGGGCGGCCCCGATGGGGGAAACACCCCGGAATCGAGCGGGAGCGGCTGTCGGACTTCAAGACCCAATTCCACTTATCTCCAGTGGCAAAACCGCCGATACAATCCATAGATCGGGAAATCCGGCGTGCCGGGCCCAAGGGGCAAGGCGGATTCTGGGATTCTCGGAATCAGCCGTCCCATCGACACCGTCTCACAAACCAAAGCATCCGCTCGTCAATCTTCGGCCCTCGTCAAATGAGACCCGCAATGAGCAACGTGGTGAAAGCTGATCCCCAAACCAACACCGGTCTCGATGAACTCGTACCCATCGACTTGGAGATCTTTCAGGAGGGCGAACCGCTTGAGTTTCCCATTTATCAGCGGTTGAACGGGTCCCGCTCCTTCTCCCTGGTTATGAATCGGCGGCAGCGCTTTACGCAAAGGCTCAGGGCCGCCATCCAGACCACTGAAGGCCTGGGGGTTTATACCAAGCGCCGCTTCCAGTCCGAGTACGAAGCATATCTTGAATCGCGAGTGGGGAATTTCCTCACCGACGAATCGGTTCCCCTGGAAACCCGGTCCGGGGTCTTGTACGGCCAAGCCTCCAGGGTGGTGGAAGGTCTGTTCACCGGCGACATCAGTCCGAAATCACTCGAGCAGGCCGCGAATGAGGCAAGTCACCTCTCCACGTACCTGAGCTTGAACCCCAAAGCCCTGCGCTCCATGATGAGCCTGACAAGCAACGACTACTACACCTTCACCCATTCCCTCCACGTCTGCATCTACGGCCTGGGTCTGTTTCGGCAGGTCTTTCCGGGAAAAAGGGCGGCCTCGATGGATCTGGTTTCCGTGGGACTGCTGTTTCACGACATCGGAAAGTCCCGGGTGGACGGCGAGATCCTCAAAAAGGAAGGGCCTCTGAGTCCGTCCGAGTGGAAGACCATCAAGCGGCATCCCGGCTGGGGGCGCGATATCCTCGTCGACAACGGCATTCAAGATTTCATCGTCCTGGACATCGCCCTCGCGCACCACGAAAGGTTGAACGGCCGGGGCTACCCGAATGGGTTTAAGGACGACCAGCTGACGGACGTGGCCAAGATCGCGGCCATCGCGGATGTCTTCGACGCCATGACGACAAACCGCCCTTACAAAAAACGCCTCACCCGATTCGAAGCCTTGAAAGAGAGAGATGGGTCAGCTAAATCGACATGGCGATTATTTCGCCCACCACTTCTTTGAGGTGTTCGTCCGGATGATGGGCGAATAACACCCGCCTGCACCGGGTGGGATGCCGCTACGAATTCGGGTCCGAAACGTCGAAACCCCTTGGATCGTGCTACAATTCTTCAGCCTATCGACGATAGGCGGGCAGCCCACTGAATCCTCCCCTGTCCGGATCACTCCGACAAAACCGGATCTTGATTCGCCGCCCCGGCCGGATGGCGCCCGAGCCAATCACGGCGCGGATTTGTGTGTTCGGCCGGCGGGGGCTCTCTGTCGCGGAGGAGAAGGGAATATGGGAGAAGACGCCAAAGCTTATCTGGCGGAGTGCATCGGCACGTTCGGCCTGTGCTTCATCGGCGCCGGGGCCATCATCACCAACGCCCTGACGAACGGCGCCGTGGGGCTTCTCGGAATCGCCCTGGCCCACGGCATCGTATTGGCGGTTATGGTTTCAGCCCTGGGCCACATCTCGGGCGCGCACGTGAACCCAGCCGTCACCATCGGCCTGCTGGTCGGCGGAAAGATCAAAGGCGGCCGCGCCGTGGGATATATCATCTCCCAGCTTGCCGGAGGGGTCATCGCCGGACTTCTGCTCCGGGCCATCTACTCGACCGAGGTCTGGGCCAAGGTCAACCTGGGAACACCGGGCCTCGGCGCCGGCGTCGGGGCGGGGACGGGCATACTCGTCGAGATCATCCTGACGTTCTTCCTGGTGTTTGCGGTCTACGGGACCGCCGTGGACGAGAAGGCCCCGAAGATCGGGGGCTTCGGCATCGGCCTGGTGCTGGTCTTCGACATCTTGATGGGCGGACCCCTGACCGGGGCGTCGATGAACCCCGCCCGGACGTTCGGTCCGGCTGTGGTCTCCGGATATTGGGACGCGCACTGGGTCTACTGGGTGGGGCCGATCCTGGGCGGAATTCTGGCCGCGGTCCTGTACAGGCTCTGCACCGGCGGAGATTCGTCCGAGTCGGCCGGATAAGAATTATTCGTTCCACAACGCACGGCGGGGTTCTTCGGAACCCCGCTTTTTGATTCGGGGCGTTTCACTTCCACTCCCCGCCGGCGCCGCTTATATTGAGACGTGACAGGAACGCGACAGGGGGAGCGGAAAAGACATGCCGCCTTCAGGGGGCCTTCCCCGCCTGTCCACCCTGATGCGAGCACCCGAGGACCTTCCATCCCATGGCCCATCGCAACATCGTCATCAAGGGCGCCCGCGAGAACAACCTCAAGAACGTCACGGTCGAGATCCCCAGGGACCGGCTCATCGTCATCACGGGGATCAGCGGCTCGGGAAAGTCCTCCCTCGCCTTCGACACCCTCTATGCCGAGGGCCAACGCCGCTACGTCGAATCCCTCTCCGCCTACGCCCGGCAGTTCCTGGAACAGATGGACAAACCGGACGTGGACTCCATCGAGGGCCTCTCGCCGGCCATCTCCATCGAGCAAAAGACGACGAGCAAGAACCCGAGATCCACCGTCGGGACGGTCACCGAGATCTACGACCACCTCCGGCTCCTGTACGCCCGCGTCGGCCGGCCGCACTGTCACCAATGCGGCCGCCCCATCGCCTCCCAGACCATCCAACAGATGGTGGACCAAACCCTGGCCCTGCCGCCCGAGACCCGGGTACGGATCCTGGCGCCCATCGTCCGGGGGCGGAAGGGGGAGTACCGCAAAGAGCTGGCCGACATCGCCCGCCGGGGCTTCGTGCGCGCGCGCGTGGACGGCCGGATGGTGGACCTCGCCGAGCCCGTCCGGCTCAAAAAGAGCTTCAAGCACGACATCGATATCGTGGTGGACCGGCTGGTCCTGAGCAAAGGGGTGGAGAGCCGCCTGGCGGATTCGCTCGAAACCGCCCTGCGCCTGACCGACGGCCTTGCCATCCTGTCCGTGGGGAAAGAGGCGGACGGGCCGGCGGGCGAGGAGATCCTCTTCAGCGAGAAGTTCGCCTGCCCCGACTGCGGCATCGGCTTTCCGGAACTCGCGCCGCGGATGTTCTCCTTCAACAGCCCCTACGGGGCGTGCGAGGCGTGCGGGGGCCTGGGGTTCCTGCCCCACGTGGACCCGGACCTCATCGTTCCCGACAAGTCGCTCTCCCTTCGGCGGGGGGCCGTCCGGCCTTGGGCCGAGAAGACGTCGGCCCCGTACGTCCGGGTGCTGGAGGCGTTGGCGAAGCATTACGGCGCCGACCTGGACGCCCCGTTCGACAAATTGTCCGCCCGGTTCCGGCGGGCCCTTCTCGAAGGGACCGGGGAGGAGGCGATCGAGTTCCGCAACGAGTTCGACCGGAGACGGCGTCGGTTCCGCAGGCCTTTCGACGGCGTCGTCGCGATGCTGGAGCACCGCTATCACGAGACCAGCTCGCCGGAAGTCCGGCGAGCGATCGAGTCCTACATGACGCTCCAGCCCTGCGCCGCCTGCGACGGGCATCGCCTGAAGCCGGAAAGCCGCGCCGTCCTCGTCGGGGGCCGGGGCATCGGGGCGGTGGCGGCGCTTTCGATCAAAGAAGCGAAGCGCTTTTTCGAAAACCTGCAATGGTCCCCCCACGAGATGAAGATCGCCGAACGCATCCACCGGGAGATCACCGACCGGCTGGAGTTCCTCTCCCGGGTCGGGCTGGACTATTTGACGCTGGACCGCCGGGCGGCCACCCTGGCCGGGGGCGAGGCGCAGCGCATCCGCCTGGCCACACAGGTGGGGGCCAGCCTGGTGGGCGTGCTCTACATCCTGGACGAGCCCAGCATCGGCCTTCACCAGCGGGACAACCGCAGGCTCCTCGACACCCTCCTCCGGCTGCGCGATCTCGGAAACACGGTCATCGTCGTCGAGCATGACGAGGAGACGATCCTCTCCGCCGACTTCGTCCTGGACCTGGGCCCGGCGGCGGGGTTGAACGGCGGCCACGTGGTGGCCCGGGGAACGCCCGCGGAGGTCAAGGCCAACCCCCACTCCCTGACAGGCCAGTACCTCTCCGGCGCACAGCGCATCCCCGTTCCGGGGTTCCGGAGAATTCAGGACGGCCGGACCCTCTCCGTCCTCGGGGCCGCCGAGAACAACCTGAAGTCCCTGGACATCCATTTCCCCCTGGGGGTGTTCACGTGCGTCACGGGGGTCTCGGGCTCGGGAAAGAGCACGCTCGTCACGGAGATCCTCTACAAGGCCCTGGCCCAGAAGCTCTACCGGAGCACGGACCGGCCCGGCCGGCACCGGGGCATCGAGGGCCTCGAACACATCGACAAGGTGATCGAGATCGATCAGTCCCCCATCGGCCGGACCCCCCGGAGCAACCCGGCCACGTACACGGGGGTGTTCACCTTCATCCGCGACCTGTTCGCCCGGGTCCCCGAGGCCCGCAAGCGGGGGTACAAGCCCGGCCGGTTCAGTTTTAACATCAAGGGCGGGCGGTGCGAGGCGTGCCAGGGGGACGGCCTGATCAGGGTGGAGATGCACTTCCTGCCGGACCTGTACGTTTCCTGTCAGGTGTGCAAGAGCAGGCGCTTCAACCGCGAGACCCTCGAGGTCCGCTACAAGGGGCAGTCCATCGCCGACGTCCTGGACATGACGGTGGACCAGGCGCTCGAGTTCTTCGAGAACGTCCCCTCCGTGCGCAACAAGCTTCAGACCCTGGCCGACGTGGGGCTGGGATACGTCCGGCTGGGGCAGTCGGCCACAACGCTCTCGGGAGGCGAGGCCCAGCGCGTGAAGCTCTCCCGCGAGCTCGGCAAGCGGGCCACGGGCCGGACGCTCTACATCCTGGACGAGCCCACGACGGGGCTCCACTTCGCCGATGTGAAGAAGCTTCTCGACGTCCTCCACCGGCTGACCGACGCCGGGAACACGGTCGTCGTCATCGAGCACAACCTGGAGGTGATCAAAACGGCCGATCACATCATCGACCTGGGACCCGAAGGGGGCGACGAGGGGGGGGAGGTCATCGCCGTGGGCGCGCCCGAGGAGGTCGCCGAGGTCCCCGGGTCCGAGACCGGCAGGTTCCTGCGAAGGGTGCTCGCCGCACCCGGGGACTTGACCGAAAAGCGGGGAGCTTGAACCCGGCGCACCCCCGCGGGGTTGCGCGAATCAGTGAAACCGCGCGCTCGTTCGTCCTTGCATGAACCCGGGCCGGTTGATTGCGTTCGGGTTCTTTGCTAGCCTGGGAATTACCAAAAAGCACATGACAGTCTGTGGCGGGCCTCACCGCCGGACCGCAAACGTCAGGGTCTCGGGAAGCCGCCAAAAGGGTGCGGCCGGCAGCGGGAGCGCCCCATCCTCGACCATCCCAAGCAAGGAGTAGCGAACCGATGGAAATTTCGGGACTCACCGCTGAAGGGGAGAAAACCACCTGGGAGGGCCGTCTTGAAGACTACCCCCTGGAGAACTACCCGGATTACGAGCCCGGCAAGCCCCCCCGAACGGAAGTCCTGGAACAGTTCAGCTACCTGGATGAGCTTCCCCGCATCTGGGGGAAGCGCTGGGGGAGCCAGGGCATCGGCCGGCTCCGCGAGGTCGCCCTGGTCGCGCCCACCGAACACGAGACGGATCCCCTCTGGGCGAAAGACCCGACCTTCTTCCTCCTGCGCCACGCGGCGAAGATCGACCTGGACCTTTTGTGCAGGCACCACGAGGCCTATGCCCAGACCCTGCGGGATTGCGGGGTCGAGGTGCACCTGTTCGAGTTCGAGGACGTGATGGGGGCCTACGGCCCCATGCGCAAGCTGTTCATCGCGGGCGACATCCGCGTCGTCCGGGGCGGGGCCATCCAGTCCAGGTTCGGCCACGGCTCCTTCAAGCGCGGGGTCGAGCGGGAGATGCAGCGGTTCCTGGCCCGGATCGGCTGCCCGATCATCTACACCGTCTGCGGCAACGGCATCTTCGAGACCGGCGAGCTCTACAACGTGGCCGAGGACGTGATGCTCACCATGCTCTCCAACTCGGCGAACCGGGAGGGTCAAAGAGATGCACGCCGCCCGGGCCACCACCATCATGGACTCCTTCGAGTCGGGGGGCGAGTTCCACATCGACATGTTCTTCGGGGTCATCGACCTGCGTAAGGCCGTCATCTTCCCGAACCAGCTCGACTACGAGACGTACAAGTGGCTTCGTTCGAAGGGGTTCGAGCTCATCGAGATTCCGGCGGACGAGCA
This sequence comes from Nitrospinota bacterium, assembly GCA_030740135.1. Next base: position 3,183 of record JASLXW010000059.1, on the reverse strand, counting down.
GCAGAAGTACGCCCCGGCCAACCTGGTGCTCCTCGAGCCCGGCAAGGTCATCATGCCCAAGGGCGCGGTCGAGACCATCCGGCGCGTCGAGCGGGCGGGGGTGGAGGTCGTCGCCATCGACACCGAGGGGATTCAGCACGGCGGCGTCAACGGCGTCAGTTGCATCACCGGCCAGCTTCTCCGCGACCCCGGCCCGGGCCTGGAGGACTGACCCCCGACCTTGGGCCGGACAGTGAAAAGAGCGGGGCGCTCACGGCATGGTTCTGTCGGCCCCGCATGAACCCGGCCGGACGGAACCGTTGGACGGCGCGAAAGCGGTCCGCAACGGGGAGGCTGTCGTGTACGACTGGAACTTCCATACCGTCTGGGAATACCGGGTGGTGTACCTGAACGGAGCGATCATCACGGTGGGCCTCAGCCTGTACTCGGTGGTCTTCTCCCTGGCGTTGGGGCTGATGGTGGGCATTGCGCGACAGAGCAAAAACCGGCTCATCGCGTATCCCGCCTCCTGGTACATTGAGCTTCTTCGGGACACCCCCCTTCTGGTGCAGATCGTCTGGATCTACTATTGCTTCCCGATCCTGGTGGGCCTTAAGCTGACGGCTTTCTGGTCTTGCGTCCTGGCGATATCCATCCACATGTCCGCCTATGTAGCCGAGATCTTCCGGGCGGGGATCGTGTCTGTCGACAAAGGACAGGTGGATGCGGCCAAGGTCGTGGGGATGACCTACGCCCAGATCATGCGCAGGATCATCCTCCCCCAGGCCTTCCGCCGGATGCTCCCACCCCTGGTCAACAACTTCGCCGACATCCTGAAGCTCACCGCCCTGGCGTCGGTGATCGGCGTCTACGAGCTGCTCCACTCGGTCGACAACGTCATCATGAACAACTTCCGGCCGCTTGAGATGTACACCGTCCTGGGAATCGTCTACTTTGTGCTGATTTTCCCGGTGGCCTTCGGCGCCCGGCGGGCGGAGGTCTACTTTGCGCGAAAGGTGTAAACGATGACCACGGGAGACCCCGTCGTCCGGCTGCTTGACCTGCACAAGCGCTTCGGGTCGCTGAAGGTCCTGCGGGGGGTGAACCTGGAAGTGGGCCGGGGGGAGGTGCTCTGCATCATCGGGCCTTCCGGCTCCGGGAAGAGCACCTTGCTGCGGTGCGTCGCCTACCTGGAGGAAGACTTCGAGGGCCGGATCTACCTGGAGGGCGATCTGCTGGGCCGGGTGGAGCAAAACGGCCGCCTGGACCGGGTGAAGGGCGCCGCCCTGCGCAGGGTCCAGACGAAGGTGGGGATGGTGTTCCAGCAGTTCAACCTCTGGCCCCATCGCTCCGTCGTGGGCAACATCATCGAGGCCCTCCGGCTGGTGAAGAAGCTTCCGAGGTCCGAAGCCGAGGCAGTCGCCGATGAGCTGCTCGCCAAGGTGGGGTTGACCGACAAGCGCGAGGAATATCCCTCGCGCCTATCGGGCGGACAGCAGCAGCGCGTGGGCATCGCCCGGGCGTTGGCCATGAAACCTCAAATCATGCTCTTCGACGAGGTCACCTCGGCCCTGGACCCCGAGCTGGTAACGGAGGTCCTGAGCGTGATGAAGCAGCTTGCTGAAGAGGGGATGACGATGCTGGTCGTGACCCACGAAATGGGGTTTGCCGCCAAGGTGGCGGACCGGGTCGTGTTCATGGACGAAGGAGTGATCATCGAGGAGGGACCGCCGGAGAAGGTCTTGAAGAGCCCTAAAGAGATTCGGACGCGGGAATTCCTTTCACTGGTCACCCACGAGGAGTTCTGATTGGCTGGGGTTGAGGGGATCGGCTTCAACCGCTGGGCAGGAAGGTCTTTTCACCGGTCATGGGGATGCAACGGACGAGAGTCCATGGAAAGGATAAGGAGGGGAACCATGATTTCAAAAGCTCGAAGAATCGGTCGTGTTTTGTCGGTCCTGTTCGTCGTTGTGGCATTGGCGGCCTTGACGGCGACACCCGTTGTCGCGAAAACGATGAGCGACATCAAAAAGGCGGGGGTGTTCAACCTCGGCGTCGTCCCTTTCTCCACAGACGTCATCAAGGACCCCAAGACGGGCAAGTACAAAGGAATCTTTGTGGAGGCCGCCAGGTACATCTGTGAGACGATCAAGGTCAAGTGCGTGTTCAAGGAGTTTGCCTGGGCCACGTTTATCGCGGGGCTCCAGTCCCGACAGATTGACGTTTCAATCGCCTCCACCTACTCCAAGATGACGCGTGCTTTGGTCGTGAACTTCAGCCGCCCGCTCTATCTCCTTGGGTACAAGGCCGTGGTGAAAAAGGGAGATACCCGGTTCAAAACCCCAGAGGACCTGAACAATCCCAACATCACCATCGGCGTCACCGCGGGGACCGGTGATTTGGCGTGGGTCAAAAAGGTCGCCCCCAAGGCCAAGCTGCGCATCGTTAAGACGGAAGATATGACGATGCTCCTGATCGTGACGGGAAAGGTGGACATCTCCGTCGGCGACTCCATCGCAGCCAACCACGCAATAGAGACCCAGTCAGGCATCGAGTCGGCGCTGGGCGGTAGGATTTACAGCAAGAACATGGTCGCCTGGGCCGTGAACAAGGAAGACCTCGACATCCTGTTCTTCGTCAACACCGCCATCAACCAGCTCATCTCCAGCGGAAAGCTTATGGAGCTGGCGAAGAAGTACAAAGCGCCCTGGAGGAACGACTTGGCGTTTTAGCGTAAGGCGTGACAGGGCGACTTCCCGCCGCGACCCCCTCCCCTTCCAATCCGGAGGGGGCCGCGGCGCTTTCAGTCCGGTTTGCGGCTGCCGCCGGCCATTCCCCGCGAGAGCGGGACCGGGGAAGGCAGGGGAGCCGCCTATTCCTCCAGATACGCGATCGCCTCGATCTCGACGAGCATCTCCGGCTCCGCCAGGACAGCCTGGACGGTTGTGCGGGCCGGCGGGGCCTTGGGGAAGGCCCGGGCGAACTCCTCGTTCATCTCCTGGAAATGGCGGATGTCCGGCAGGAACACATTACACTTGAGGACGTCCGTCATCGCGGCGCCGCCCTCCGCCAGGACGGATTCGACGTTTCTGAGAACTTGCGCCGTCTGGGCGCGCACGTCGCCCACGCCCACCAGGGCGCCGTTGTCATCCCAAGCCACCTGTCCCGATGTGTAAACGAGTCGCCCGCCCCGGGTTCCGGGAG
>JASLXW010000599.1 GCA_030740135.1 Nitrospinota bacterium | reverse complement strand
CATCAAGCTCTACCCCTGCGGCCGGTACTTCCACGGGGCGGTGGACAGCGTGCTGACGCTCGTGAACAACGAGGACCTTCCCCCCGATCGAATCCGGGAGATCCGGGTCACGGTCAGCCGGAACGGGTACAACATGACGTGCGAGCCCAAATCAGAGCGGGTCCAGCCCCGGACTTCTCCGCACGCGGCCTTCAGCCTCTATTATTGCCTGGCCGCCGCCGCGGTCCGCAAACAACTGTTCCTCGATGAATTTTCCGACGAGGCGTTGGCGGACCCGGACATCCAGTCTCTCGCCCAAAGGGTGATCCCCGAGGTGGACGACCGGCTGGGCCACCTGGCCCGGGTGATCCCGCCGACCCCGGTCGAGATCGTAACCACCGACGGGGAATCTTTCCACAACACGACGGAATACCCCAGGGGTCATCCCGCCAATCCCGTCAAGTTCGACGAAGTGTTCGAAAAGGTGAAGGCGTGCGCGGCGTGCGCGGTGAAACCGATCCCCGAGGACAATCTTCTAAAGTTCAAAGAAGCGGCCGCGGCGCTGGAGGATCTGGACGATGTCTCATCCATCCCGGCATGGTTGACAGGTTGATTCCCGCTCTTTGAGCGGACGGGTGTCGTAACTTGCGGCGCTTCCGTTCGGGCGTCCCGCTTCCGCTCATTTCCTCGTACGATCCGATGATGGGAGACACGTCATGCGTCCGGAAGCCGTTCAGCTCGCCATGGAAGGGCTCAAAGAGGCGGGGGTGAGCATTGTCTGTTATCTGCCGGATTCACATCTGAAAGAGCTCTACGAGGAGGTCGTGGCGGACCCGGACCTCCGGTCGGTGTGCGTCACGAACGAGGGCGAAGGCGCGGCCATCTGCGGAGGCGTCTGGGCGTCCGGAAAGCGGGCGGTGATGATCATGGAAAACTCCGGCCTCCGCGTCGCGTCCGAGCCCCTGGCGCGGATGGGGCTGGGGCACGGCATCCCGGTGGTCATGATCATGAGCTACCGGGGCGAATTCGGCGAGCGGAACTGGTGGGGGGTCCCCCACGGGACGACGATGGAGCCGATCCTCCAGGCCCTGCGGATCCCCTATCAGATCGCCCGGAAGGACGAGGAGATCCGGGAGGCCATCGTGAACGCCTTCCACCACGCCTATGCCTCCTACTACCACACCGCCGTCGTCCTGGCGGGGGGGACCGTGCGATGAAGCGATACGAATGCATGCAAACCCTGGCCCCCAAGATCAAAGAGGAGCTGATGGTCCTTTCCCTGGGCGGGGCCGTGGATGAATGGTACGACGCCGCGCCGCACCTGCGGGAGCAGAGCCTCTATCACCAGCACCTGGGAACGGTCTCCCCCGTGGCCTTCGGCCTGTCGATGGGACTGCCCCACCGGCGGGTCATCGCCCTCGACACCGACGGCGGGCTTCTGCTGAACCTGGGCATCATCGCGACGCTCGGGAACGAGCGGCCCGGGAACCTGGCGGTCATCGTCTGGGACAACGAGAGCTATCTGTCGATCGGCGGCCCCCCGACCCACACGGCCGGGCGGACCGACCTGGAAGGCATCGCGCGCGCCTGCGGAATCGAGAAGGCGCGCACGGTGGATAACCTGGAAGACTTCGGCCGGGCGTGCGAGGAGGCCCTCCGGACCGACGGCCCCCACTTCATCGTCGCCAAGGTCGAGGCCGTGGCCCAGCCAGGCGTGAAGCGCAAGCACGCGGACGGCCGGGAGCACAAGTACACCTTCGTCCGCCGCATCGAGGAGACCGAAGGGGTCTCGATCATGGGGCCGAGCGCCCACAACTGAGGGGGGGCATGGCATGCGGAAAGGGGTCGCTCGCGAAGGTCTCCTCTGGCCGAAACCGAGGGAATACCGGCGGGCGAGGGGCGCCGCCGGGCGCTCGATAGGCAGGCGGCCGGCGCGAATGCCTTACTCCGATTGGAGACCGAGGTTCTCGACAGCGAAGAGAATCTGAAAGGATTGGCGGCACTGAACAAAAAATGGGTAGACCGGCCCGTGGCAAACGGGGCGCATAAGCCTGTCATCCTGGATATGGCATCGCGGCAAAGGGGCGTGCGCTTGACTTTGGCAGTGGATTGTCTTATTGTCTGACCATCATTCAAAATAGAAGAACCCCGCCATCCGGGGTTCTTCTATTTTCCGCGTGGGGGGATCGAG
>JASLXW010000598.1 GCA_030740135.1 Nitrospinota bacterium | reverse complement strand
CCACGAGGGTTTTTCGCCGATCCTGAACCCGGGCGAGGTGGTTTTTTTCCAAAAAATTCCGGGCCGGTTCGGCGAATTTGGCTTTCGCGGCGAGGATTCGCCCCAGCGATTGACTTTCGGCTCCGGGAGATAGGATTTCGCCCCGGACGGCCTCGGCGATGCGGGCCCAAGCGCGCTCTCCGGCCTCCTCGCTGTGGCAGATGAAGGCGATGTCCGCACCGGCCAAAACTGCCGAGAGGGCCCCTTCGACCGGGTCTGCGATCGCCCCCATGTCCAAGTCGTCTGTGATGACGAGTCCCCGGTGGCACACCTCCCCACGGAGCAAATCGCGGGAAAACTTGGAGGAAAGGCTGGCCGGGCACTCGGGGTCGATCTTCGAAAATACGGCGTGTGCAGTCATGATCCCGGCGGCCGCGCCGTTCGGCGGACTCGGGTTCACCGCCTGCCGGAAGGGTGTGAACTCCCGCGTTTTAAGGGTTTCCAGGGTGAGGTCGCTCACGGGCAAGGTTTCGTGCGGGTCGGGCGCCATGTCTCCGATGCCGGGAAAGTGTTTGGCCACGGCGGCCACCCCCCCGGCCTGGAGCCCGGCGATGGCGGCGGCGCCCATCCCGCCGACAAACGCGGGGTCCTTCCCGTAAGCGCGGTCCCCGATGACGGTGCAGTTCGGGTTGGTCAGCAGATCGAGGACGGGCGCCATGTCCATGTTGATGCCCACGCAGCGAAGCTCAACGCCGGTGACGCGGGCGGCTTCCCGGACGAGGTCCCGGTCCCCGATTCGGCCGAGGGCGGCGGCCGGGGGAAACCGCGTGAAATCATCGGAGAGCCGGCTCACGCGACCCCCCTCCTCGTCGATTGCGATCAGAAGGGGCACCCCCCTCGGGGATTGGGCGGCGACGCGCTGAAGCGAATGGGTGAGAAGGAGAGTTTGTTCCGCGTTCTCGATGTTTCTCTCAAAGAGGATGACGCCGCCCACCCTCCCCTCGTAGATCCGCTCCAGCGTCGAGAGAGAGGCCTCGGTCCCGGAGAAGCCCAACATGAGGTGCTGTCCGGCGATCTCCTCCGGCGTCCAATCGCTCAGGGTCATCGGTCTCGCTCGCGGGGGGAGGCGTTCAACGCATGCGCGTAATGGTGAAGGCTTCCGCCATCGGAAGGTTGGCCATCCGGCCGAAGTTGCGGGCCCGCTCGCGGACCCGCTTTTCGGTCCCGGCCGGGTTGGTAATCTGGCTTTTGTGCTTGTTGATGGCGGCCACTTTTTTGTTGATGGTGTCCGAGATGTCAACGAAGAAGTTGGGTTCGAGGCTTTGGCCGTATAGCAACGTGTTCGTGTGGTGGGCTTTGATGCCGGCATGGGTCAGCTCGGGCAGGAAGTGATGGTCACGGGCGTAGACGATGCCCTTGAACGTCGCGTGGCCGACGGCCCGGTGATCGGGGTGTTGATAGTAGGGGCGGTGGGGGTCGTGGGTGACAATGGTGTCGGGCTTATGGTGGCGGATGAGAAAGGCGAGCTGGTTGCGGAACGCCCGGTCGTCCTCGAGCTCGCCGTCGCGGTGGCGGAGCAGGATGGTTTCCTTCACGCCGAGGCACTTGGAGGCGGCGAGCTGCTCGGCCTCGCGGAGGCCGGCGAGTTGATACGGCGAGAGGTTCTTCTTCGTTCCCTTGTCCCCGTTGGTGCAGAGTACGGTTCGCACCAAGGCGCCTTTTCTCGCCCAGCAGGCGATGCTTCCGCCCACACCGAGCTCTGCGTCATCCGGATGTGCGATGACGACCATGATGTTTTGGAATTCCGCGGAGCTCAAATGCCGCTGCCTCCCACGCAAGCGAGGGTCTCGGCGGCGGGGTGTTCCTCGTTGGGGGAGAATTCGCCGTTCAGGAACACGGGCGGGGGGGCGCTCCGCTGGGGTATCAGGCGCTTCCAGATGGCGAGCTCGCGGGCGGCGACGGCGGCCCACGGGAAGGCCCGGGCGCGCTCGCGGGCTTGTTGCCCCACGCGCTTGCGCGCCCCGGACGCCTCAAGCATCCAGAGGAGCGCCTCGGTGAAGGCGCCGATGTCCTCGTCGGGAACCAGCTGGCCGCTCACGCCCGCCTCGATGGAGTGGGAGAGTCCGCCCACGTCGAAGGCGACTGCGGGTAGTCCGCACGCGGCCGATTCAAGGGCGACCAGGCCGAAAGTC
>JASLXW010000597.1:290-2178 GCA_030740135.1 Nitrospinota bacterium | reverse complement strand
GGAGCGGGCCTGAGGGACGCCATTTCTTTCCGGCGTTCCGGGGAGTTAAGCGAGAAAGTACCCGCCGTTCACGTCGACCGTGACCCCGGTGACGTGGCGCGCGTCCTCGGAGCCGAGGAAGGCGACCACCCCGGCCATGTCTTCCGGGGTGCCGATCCGGCCCAGCGGGGTGGCGGCCTCGGTCCGTGCCTTCTGATCGGGGGTCATCTGGGCGAGAATGCGCTCGGTTCCGACCACCCCGGGCGCGACCGCGTTCACGTTGATATTCGAAGGACCGAACTCGCGGGCGAGGTGGCGGGTGAGGCCGATGACGGCGGCCTTTGAACTGCTGTAGTGCGCCCCTTGCAGGACGCTCGCCGAGCGGCCCGCCACCGAGGAAAAATTCACGATCTTGCCGGCGCGGCGCTCGGCCATGTGAGGCAGGACGGCCCAGCAGCAACGGTAGGTGCTCTTCAGATTCATCTCGAACATCTTGTCGAATGCTTCCTCATCGATCTCAAATGCCTTGAGGGGAAATCCCCCGCCGATGCAGTTGACGAGGACATCGATCGAGCCGAAGCGGGCGATGGCGTCGGCGAAACTCGCCTTTGCGCCTTTTGGGTCGAATACGTCCAGTGCGAGAGGATGGGCTGAACCCCCGGCTGAAATCCCGCTTTCGCAGGAGAGGCGGGCGGTTTCCTCCCGGGTGTCGGCGATGTCCATGCAGACGACACGGGCGCCCTCAATGGCGAGGCGCACCGCCGCCGCCCGGCCGATTCCCCCGCCCGCCCCGGTGACGATGGCGGTCTTCCCGACGAAGCGTTTCATGAATTTCCTCCGCGTGCCCTTCCTCTGCTCGGCTCAGGCGAGGAAGAGGCCGCCGTTCACGTCGATCGTGGCCCCGGTAATGTGGCGCGCGTCCTCCGAGGCGATGAAGGCGACCACACCGGCCATCTCTTCCGGGGTGCCGATCCGGCCCAGGGGGGTGGCCGCCTCGATGGACGCCCTGCGTTCCCCGCCGATCTGGGCGAGGACGCGCTCGGTGGCGACCAGGCCCGGCGCGACGACGTTCACGTTGATGTTGAACGAGCCGAATTCGTGGGCGAGCTGGCGGGTGAGGCCGATAACGGCGGCCTTCGAACTGCTGACGTGCGGCCCTTCGATCTCGCTCGAGGTCCTGCCCGAGACGGAGGACAGGTTGACGATTTTGCCCGACCGCCGGTCCCGCATGTGGGGGAGGACAGCCCAGCTGCACCGGTAGACGCTCTTCAGGTTGAGGTCGAACATGTGTTCGAGCTCCCCCTCGCCCACCTCGAGCGCCTTGGCGGAGGAGCCGAATCCGATGCTGTTGACCAGGGCCTCGACCGGGCCGAATCGGGAGATGGCTTCGGCGAAAACCGCCTTCACGTTCTCGGGATCGACCGCGTCCAGCGCGAGGGCGTGGCCCGATCCCCCGGCCGCGGCGCCGCTCTCCGAGGCGAGGCGGGCGCTCTCCTCCCGGGTCTCGGCGATGTCCAGGCAGACGACGCGGGCGCCCTCGGCGGCAAGGCGCACCGCCGACGCCCGGCCGATGGCGCCGCCTCCGCCGGCGATGATGACGGTCTTCCCCTCGAAGCGGCTCAAAGATTTTTCCCCGTATGAACTAGCTAGTCTGTCCAGAACCCGCCGTTCACGTCGAAAGCCTCCCCGGTGATGTGGCCCGTCTCCTCGCTGGCGAGGAACAGGACCGCGGGCCAGACGTCCCCGGGGACGGTCAGGCGGCCCATCGGGTGCGCCGCCGCCGCCCTTTCGAGCATCTCAGGCGGGGATTCGAAGTGAAGTCCCGTATCGGCAGGTCCAGGGAGAATGCAGTTCACCGTTACATTTGACTGGGCCAGCTCGCGGGCCAGGTTATAGGTCATCGAGAGCA
>JASLXW010000597.1:0-280 GCA_030740135.1 Nitrospinota bacterium | reverse complement strand
GCGGCCTTTGCGGCGGCGTAATGGATGTTCGGGCCTATGCCGCCCATCTTCCCGGCGATGGAGGAAAAACTGACGATTCGCCCGGAGCCGGACTGCTTTAGCGACGCAATCGACTCTTGTAGAAAATAGTAAGGAGCAAGAAGATTCACGCCGAGGACATCGGACCAGTCCGCTTCCGTCAATTGGAGCGGCTTTCGAATCGGCATGTAGCCAGCAACGTTGATGAGAACGTCGCAGCCGCCGAGCCAAGCGATCGCATCCTGCACCGTTCGGCGGAGGT
>JASLXW010000596.1 GCA_030740135.1 Nitrospinota bacterium | reverse complement strand
GGGTGGGCCTCGTCCGAATGGAGCGGGCCATCCGCGAGCGGCTCAACATCCTGGACCCGGATGAAATCTCCGTCCGCGACCTGGTCAACTCCAAGATGATCACCGCCGCGATCAAGGAGTTCTTCGGATCGAGCCAGCTGAGCCAGTTCATGGATCAGACGAACCCCCTCTCGGAGATCACCCATAAGCGGCGCCTCTCGGCGCTGGGACCGGGCGGACTCACCCGGGACCGGGCCGGGTTCGAGGTCCGCGACGTCCACCCGACTCACTACGGGCGAATCTGCCCGATCGAGACCCCCGAGGGCCCGAACATCGGCCTCATCGCCAGCCTCTCCACCTATGCGCGGGTGAACGAGTACGGCTTCATCGAAACGCCGTGCCGGAAGGTGGTGAACGGTCGGGCGGTCGATACGGTGGACTGGCTGTCGGCCATCGACGAAGACAAATACAAAATCGCCCAGGCGAACGCCGAGGTGGACGTGAAGGGCAACCTCGTCAACGAGATGGTCTCGGCCCGCACGAGCGGCGAATTTGTGATGGTGCCCCGCGAGCAGGTGGACTACATGGACGTCTCGCCGAAACAGCTCGTGAGCGTGGCCACGTCGTTGATCCCCTTCCTGGAGAATGACGATGCGAACCGCGCCCTGATGGGCTCGAACATGCAGCGGCAGGCGGTTCCCCTCTTGCGGACGGAGTCCCCCTACGTGGGCACCGGAATGGAATCCATCGCCGCACGGGATTCGGGCGTGGTCGTGCTCGCGCGGGCGGACGGCGAGGTGGTGAGCGTGGACGCGACCCGGATCGTCGTCCGGGCCGACCAACAAAGCAACGACCCCCGCGACCCGGGGGTGTATATCCACAACCTCGTCAAGTACCGCCGCTCCAACCAGAACACCTGCATCAACCAGAAGCCGATTGTAGTGGTGGGCCAGAAGGTGAAGAAAAACGATGTCATCGCCGACGGCTTTTCGACCGACGTGGGCGAGCTGGCGCTCGGGCGGAATCTGCTCGTGGCCTTCATGCCCTGGAACGGCTACAACTTCGAAGACGCCATCGTCATCTCCGAGAAAGTGGTCAAAGAGGACATCTTCACCTCTATCCATATTGAAGAGTTCGAGATAGAGGCCCGCGATACGAAGCAGGGGCCCGAGGAGATCACCCGGGACATCCCCAACCAGAGCGAAGAGGCGCTGCGCAATCTTGACGATAGCGGGGTGATCCGCATCGGGGCGCGGGTGAACCCCGGCGAGATACTCGTGGGGCGCATTACGCCCAAGGGCGAGACCCAACTCAGCCCCGAGGAGAAGCTTCTCCGCGCTATTTTCGGCGAGAAGGCGGGCGACGTCAGGGACTCATCCCTTCGTGTTCCGCCGGGGATCGAGGGAACCATCGTCGATGTTCAGGTTTTCTCGCGGCGCGGCACAGTGAAAGACGCCCGCGCCCTCGCCATCGAGGAGTCCGAAATTGTGCGCCTCGAGAAGGATTACGGCGACGAGATACGGATCCTGCGGGAAGAGTGCGACAACAGACTGCGGTTGACGCTCGCGGGCAAGACCGTAACCGCCAAGGCGGCCCATCCGAAGACGGGCGAAATCCTTGCCGCCAAGGGGGAGGCGCTGAAAGCGGCGGCCCTCGCTACCCTGGCAGGCCAGCAATTTCTCGACGTGCCGGTCAATAAGGAAGTGGCCGCGCAGTTGGGCGAATTCCACAGCCGGTCCCAGGATCAGATCAAGCTCCTCGAGAGCATTCTGGAGGAGAAGATCAACAAGCTCCAGCGGGGGGACGAGCTTCCGCCCGGCGTTTTGAAGATGGTCAAGGTATTTGTGGCCATGAAACGGAAGCTCCAGGTGGGCGATAAAATGGCGGGCCGGCACGGGAACAAGGGCGTTGTTTCCATCATCGTTCCCGAGGAGGACATGCCCCACCTCGAGGACGGTACGCCCATCGAAGTCGTTCTCAATCCGCTCGGAGTGCCGTCGCGGATGAACGTCGGCCAAATTATGGAAACGAATCTCGGGTGGGCCGCGCACGTACTCGGGAAGCATTTCGCGACCCCGGTTTTCGACGGCGCCACGGAAGAAAACATCAACTCCCTGATGGAGGAGGCCCAACTTCCGGCCTACGGCAAGGCGCCGCTTTGCGACGGGCGCTCGGGCCAGCCCTTTGAGCAGCGGGTGACAGTGGGAATGATCTACATGATGAA
>JASLXW010000595.1 GCA_030740135.1 Nitrospinota bacterium | reverse complement strand
CGGTTCTCGCGGACGACCCCCGGTTGACCGCACGGCCGGCGGGGCGTATCGGGCGCGATCCGATTCGCGTGATCCTGGACAGCGCGTTGCGCATCCCTTTGAAGGCGAAGGCGTTGAACCGTTCATCCCCGGCGGGTATAATCGTTGCGACGACGGCGCGCGCGGAAGCACCGCGCGTTCGGGCGCTGCGGGATCGCGGTGTCGATGTGTGGGTCCTTCCGGCGCGGCGGGGCCGGGTCGGGCTCGGGTCCCTGTTGAAGAAGTTGGCCGCGTGTGAGATCACCACCCTCCTCGTCGAGGGCGGGGGGGAAGTCGCCGGGTCGTTCCTTCGGGAAGGATGGGTCGACCGGGCGGCGTTCTACGTTGCGCCGGTTCTCATCGGTGGGGAGAACGCCCCCGGACCGTTGCGGGGCGCGGGGACGCACAGGTTGAGCGGCGCGTGGAACCTCGAAGAGGCCGCGGTGACGCCCGTCGGGCCGGACCTTTTGATTGAAGGTTACGTTCGGTCCAGGAAGCAAACCACTCGGAGAAGAAGCCGAGGCTGATCCAAATCAGGGACGGCGGACCATGTTTACGGGCATCATCGAGCATGTGGGAACGGTGGAGTCGATTCGCGCGGCGCCGGACGGCGCGCGCCTTTCCATCCGCTCCCCCGAAGCCGCCGGGGAGCTCGGCGAGGGGGACAGCGTCGCCGTCAACGGGGCCTGTCTGACGAAGGTGGGCGGAAACAAAGAGACCTTCGCCGTGGATGTCAGCCCCGAGAGCCTGAAGAAGACAAACCTGGGCGCTTTGCGCAAGGGCGACCCGCTCAATCTGGAGTTGGCCATGCGGCTGGGCGATAGGCTTGGGGGGCACATGGTGAGCGGACACGTGGACGCCGTCGGGCGGATTGAGGACCGGCGGGCGGAGGGGGATTCGGAGATCGTCGCCATCCAGGCGCCGCCCGAGGTGATGCGCTATGTTGTTTCGAAGGGGTCCGTGGCGGTGGACGGGATCAGCCTGACGATCGCCGAGCGGGAAACCGTCCGGTTTCGAGTGGCGATCATTCCGCACACCGCGCTGAAGACGACGCTCTTGTCGAAAAAGCCCGGAGACCCGGTGAATCTCGAAGCGGACCTGATCGGAAAATACGTGGAGCGCCTCCTCTCCCCGGATTCCGAAGGCGGGACAGGCGGAATGACAAAGGAGTTTCTCGTTGAGCACGGATATGCCTGAATCGACCGACAAGAGTTCGTTCGCCTCGATAGACGAGGCCATCCTCGATATCCGGGAAGGCCGCATGGTCATTCTGGTGGATGACGAGGACCGCGAGAACGAAGGCGACCTCACCATGGCCGCCGATAAGATCACGACCGAGGCGGTCAATTTCATGGCCATCCACGGCCGGGGCCTTGTCTGCGTTTCCCTGATAAACGAGCGGGCCGATGAGCTGGACCTGTCGCCGATGGTGTCGGTCAACACCGCCAGCCTCGGGACGGCCTTCACCGTTTCGGTGGACGCCAAGCGGAACGTCACGACGGGCATCTCGGCGGGGGACCGCGCGGAGACCATTCGCCAGCTTGTGGACCCGGAGACGAAATCTTTCGACCTGGCGCGCCCGGGGCACATCTTCCCCCTTCGGGCGAAGGAGGGGGGCGTCCTGGTCCGCGCGGGTCAGACGGAAGGCTCCGTGGACCTGTCGCGCTTGGCGGGACTGAGTCCCGCGGGCGTGATTTGCGAGATCATGAGTCCCGACGGGACCATGTCCCGGGTGCCCGAGTTGAGGGAATTCGCCCGGACGCACGATTTGAAGCTCGTGACCATCCAGGCTCTCGTGGAATACCGGATGCGGCGCGAGTCGCTGATCAAGCGGATCAGCGAGACGACGGTTCCCACCCGGTTCGGAACGTTCAACGTCAAGACCTATCGGGGAACCATCAGAGGAGAAATCTATCTGGCGTTCATTCTGGGCGACCCGAGGCCGGAGGACAACGTTCTCGTCCGGGTTCACTCCCAGTGCCTCACGGGCGATGTCTTCGGCTCCTTTCGCTGCGATTGCGGCTCTCAGCTCGAGGCCGCCTTGGAGAAAATCCGCGACGAAGGCAAGGGGGTTCTGCTTTACGTCACCCAGGAGGGCCGCGGGATCGGCATTGCCAACAAACTCAAGGCGTACGCCCTTCAGGATGAGGGGCTGGACACGGTTCAGGCCAACGAGGCCCTCGGCTTC
>JASLXW010000594.1 GCA_030740135.1 Nitrospinota bacterium | reverse complement strand
CTCCCCCGCTCGGACCCGCACAGGAATTCGGCCATGCGCGACAAGGTCTATGTCGGACTCGATATCGGCGGAACGAATCTCAAGGCTTCTCTGATCTCCTCCGGCGGGGAGGTCCTCGGCCGCGTCCACCGGCCCTCGCCCGAGGCCGCGGCGGGGGCCGGGAAGGCCGATGGAGGAAACGCCGACATCCGAACCGCTCTCGCCGCCCTGGTGGAATCGGCGGCGGAGGGGAAGCCGATCGCCGGCATCGGAATCGGGTGCGCGGGCGTCCTGGCCGCCGACCGCCGGATCATCCTGGCCTCGCCGAACCTCCGGGGGTTCGAAGGCTTTCCGCTCCGCGGCTTCCTCGAAGAAACATTCGGCGTCCCGACCCTGCTCGAGAACGACGCCAACGCCATCGCCCTCGGCGAGGGCTGGCGCGGCGCGGGGTCAGGGGCCCGCACCCTCGTCGTCGTCACCCTGGGGACGGGCGTCGGGACGGGGTTCATCCTCGACGGCGAGGTCTGGCGCGGCGGGGCCGGGATGGGCGGCGAAGGGGGGCATACGACGATCGACCCGGAGGGCCCCCCGTGCCGCTGCGGAAATCGCGGGTGCCTCGAAGCCTTCGTCGGGGCGTACGGAATCCTCCGCCGGTTCCGGGACGCCCTCGCTTCCGGGCGGTCGAGCCGTCTCGCCCCCGGCCCTGATCCGCGCGTTAAGGAAATCGCCGACACCGCGCGCGCGGGGGACGCCCTCGCCTCGGACGTCCTTCGGGACACAGGGAGATATCTCGGCGTCGGACTAGCCAACTTCGCCAACCTGTTCAACCCCGAGAAGATCGTCGTCACGGGCGGAGTCTCCCGGGCGGGGGACGCGATCCTGGACCCGGCGCGGGACGAGATGAAGCTCAGGGCCTTCCCCGCCGTCACCGAATCCCTGGAGGTCCTGCCCGGCCGGCTGGGCGACGACGCCGGCCCCCTCGGGGCGGTCTATCCGCTCATCGGCGAAGGCCAACGGAGAACCTGAATCCACAGATTTCACAGATTACGCAGATTAATGAATCAACCAAAACCCACCTTACCGCCTGTCATTCCGAGCGAGGCGTCCACTGACGCATGGACCACCAGGTCGCGACGAGGAATCTCGCCGTGTGTCCTTTGTTCTTTTCCTCCCCCAAACGGCGAAATCTGTGGATCTCTATCCGTGCGGCGACTTCTAAGGATCTTACTTATTTCTTCCGCCCCCGAATTCATAACCATTTGAATTAACAGCCCTTTGTCAAGGGCGGAGTAAAAGTGTACCGGCGTGGCGGCGTAAAAGTGTCCCCCCTGGTGTGTGAAGAAGGGGGCCCATGGGCCCCCTTCGTGGGTTGTGGCCTCACTCCATTGAGGCGGAGTCTTGAGGCCCTGCTTGTTTATTTGAGCGCCGTTTCCTGCTTTGCCTGAGCCGATAGCTTTCGCCGTTCATCTCCAGGATGTGGACGTGGTGCGTCAGGCGGTCGAGCAGGGCGCCGGTCAGCCGCTCGGAGCCGAAGACCTCGGTCCACTCGTCGAACGGCAGGTTGCTCGTCGCCAGGATAGAGCCGCGCTCATAGCGCTGGCTGAAGACCTCGAACAGCAGTTCGGCGCCGGTCTTGGACAGGGGCACGAAGCCCAGTTCATCGATGATCAGAAGCCTGTAGGCGGCCAGCTGCTTCTGAAGGCGCAGCAGACGCTTTTCGTCACGCGCTTCGAGCAACCCGTTGACCAGCGCGGCGGCGGTTGTGAAGCCGACGGACAACCCCTTCTGACACGCCGCAAGCCCGAGACCCAGAGCAATGTGGGTCTGGCCTGTGCCGCTGTTGCCCAGGGCAATCACGTTGTCGCGCCGTTCGATGTACTCACACCTCGCCAGCTCCACAACGAGCGTCTTGTTGAGGGAGGGCAGAGCCAGGAAGTCGAAGCTCTCCAGGCTCTTGACCGCCGGGAAGCGCGCCGCCTTGATTCGCCGCTCCACCATCCGGCGCTCCCGGTCAATCAGCTCCAGCTCCGACAGGCGCATCAAAAAACGCACGTGGTCGACCCCCTCGGCGGCGCACTGCCGGGCGACCTTGTCGTATTCCCTCCCGAAGGTGGGCAGCTTGAGCGCCTTGAGGTGATGGGCCAGGAGCACCTGGGGGGTCTCCTTCACGGCCGCACCCCCGTGAGCAGGTCCAGGTACGCCCGGGCGGAGGTCGTCGCAACCCGGGCGCGCGGCAGATA
>JASLXW010000593.1 GCA_030740135.1 Nitrospinota bacterium | reverse complement strand
CTGGGGCAGGCGATATTCCAGCAAAGAGGGATTCAGCATCAGCCCGTCCTTCGTATAGAAACCCTCCATCAGGGCCTGGCCGATGCCCCCCGAGACGGACCCCTCCACCTGCCCTTCCACCGCTGTGGGGTTGATGGCCACCCCGCAGTCGATGGCGCTCGTCATCCGCACCACCTTCACGCGGCCGGATTCCAGATCCACCTTCACCTCCGCCACCTGCGCGCCGAAGCTGTAGGCGGGCGAGGCGTTCCCCATGCCCGTCTCGCGGTCGAGGCGGTCGGTCGGGGGGTTGTAGGCCCCCCGGCCCACGATGGGGACGCCCACGACGTGCAGGTAGTTGTGCCGGATGACCTCCTCGACCGTGGCGCTGCGCCCGGGGGCCGATCCGGCCCGGACCGTCCCGTTCTCGATGACAAGGTCCTCGCGGGCCGCTTCGAGCAGGTCCGCCGCCGCGTCCAGGAGTTGCTCCCTGGCGTCCGCCGCCGCAAGCTTCACGGCGTTGCCGGCGATGAAAGTCACTCGGCTGGAAAACGAACCCAGGTCCATGGGCGTCACCTCGGTGTCGGCCGTCGTCATCTCAATCCTGTGGTAAGGGACGCCCAGCTCCTCCGCGGCGATCATGGCGAGGACCATGTCCGAGCCCTGTCCCACGTCCGAGGCGCCCGTCAGGACGTTGGCCGTGCCGTCGTCGTTGAGTTTCACCGTCGCGGCCGAGGAGTCGTGCGGCAGGAAGGATTTCTTGCCGCAGATGTGGTGTCCGCAGGCGATGCCGATGCCATGGCCGAAGGGAAGCTTTCGCCACCGGTTCTGAAGGTCGGTCGCCCGGTTGACCTCTTCGACGCATTGGCGCAGCCCGCAGGACGTAATGATGGCCTTGTTGGGCGTGACGTCGCCTTCCTCGCGGACGTTGCGGCGCCGGAGATCGATCGGGTCGATGCCCATCTCGGCCGCGATGATGTCCATCTGGCTGTCGTCGGCGAAACGCATCTGTGGGTTCCCGAATCCCCGGAAGGCGCTGCCCGGCGGGTTGTTGGTATAGACCAGGCAGCCGTCGAATCGAATGTTGGGGATCCGGTACAGGATGGTGATGTGGCCGGGACAGGACGCCAGGATGTCCGGGCCTCTGCCGTTGTAAGCGCCGTTCTCCATGACGATGTGGCAGTCCTTGGCGACGACCCGCCCATCCCTGGTCACACCGGTCTTGAGGGTGATCCGGGCGGGGTGACGTTGCCGCGTCGTCGAGAACACCTCCTCGCGCGTGTACGTGACCTTGACCGGACGGCCGGTCTTTACGGCCAGGAAGGCGGCGCAGAAATCATTGGCCATCATCTCACGCTTGCCCCCGAACGCACCGCCCACCCTGGGTTTGATCACGCGAACCCGCGTGAGGGGCATCTGAAGCGTCCTGGCAATGTCCATGCGGATGAGGAAGGGCGTCTGACACGAGGACCAGACCGTGACCTTGCCGACCGGATCGCACTCGGCGACCGAGGCGTGGGGCTCGATGGCCGCGTGGTTGACGACCTGGGTCTCGAACGTGTGCTCAAAGATCCGGTCCGCCTCGCCGAACCCTTTCTCTACGTCCCCATAGGAACGATGGATGCGGCGGGAGATGTTCCGGGCGGCGTCATAGATGTCGTCGTTCCGCTCGTGGATGACCGGCGCCCCCTCCTGCATGGCCCTGGCGGGATCATGGACAGAGGGAAGGACCTCATATTCCACATCGATATGCGCCAGGGCCGCCTCGGCGGTCTCCTCGTCCACGGCGGCCACGGCCGCCACCTCGTCTCCGATGAAGCGCACCTTGTCGATGGCCAGGCCGTATTCGTCCGGGATGGCCCCGTACGCGACGCCCGGCGTGTCCTTGCCGAAGACCACGGCCCGGACGCCGGGCAGGGCCAGAGCCCGCTCGGCATTCACTTCGAGGATGCGGGCGTGGGCGTGCGGGCTGCGGAGGATCTTCCCGTACAACATGCCGGGAAGGTAGAAATCATCGGCGTACTTCGCCGTTCCGGTAACCTTCTGGAGGCCATCGTTTCGCGGCAACCGCTTCCGGATGGCCGTCGTCATAGGTTTCTCCTCCCGGATGAGATCGAGGCGCTCTGGGTGGGGGATTATACGCAGATGGGGATCAGGCAAAGATCAAGGGGATTATAAAGGTTTTGACACCAATTGGGTGAGCTGTTGCACCACCAGGGGAAAGGGATCCTGGTGGCGGTGA
>JASLXW010000592.1 GCA_030740135.1 Nitrospinota bacterium | reverse complement strand
GGTGCAGGTCTGCGATGCCGCGTTCAAGCTGGTCCGTCGTCAAACCCCGGGGCTCGAAGACGGCATCGTAGTAGGTGCACCGTTCCCAGAAAGGCTCCCCGGGCAGACGTCCCTCTTCGAGAAGGCGATCCATCAGTCGTGTCTTTGGAAGAGGGGTCGCGATGGTGACCTGCGGAAAGGCCCTCGTCCGCCAGATAAAATCCGCGATGCGATCAAAGGTTTCCTCAGTGTCGTCGTCAAAACCCACGATAAAGGCCGCGAGCACCGAGATGCCCTCTTCCTGAATGCGGCGTATGCCATCCTCGTAGCCGCCGCGGCGGCGGGCCTTGAAGGCGTCGATCGTCTTGAGGGTGTTGAGCGATAAGGACTCGAGCCCCACGAGGCACATGACACAGCCGCTCTCGCGGATCTGGCGCAGGAAAGCCGGATCATCGGCGATGCCGATGTCCGACTGCGCCATGTAGCGCAACCCCATCGGCTCCAGAGCAGCGAGGAGTTCGCGGGAAAACTTCCGGTTGATAAACATGTTGTCATCGGAGAAAACGAGCATCGTCCCCGGCGCAGCCTCCGCCGCCGCCTGGGCGTCGCGGATCACTTGAGCCACGCTTTTCGTGCGGAAATCGTTCCCGGAAATCTGGGGTACGGAGCAGAAATCGCATCTCCGGGGACAGCCCCGAGTCGTCTGGACCGGAATCATCTTGTAGCCACCGCCTTTGCCGAAAAATTCCTTTCCGATCAGGTCGTAGCGCGGCTGGGGCGAGTCTTCCAGCGGAACCCGCTTCAGATCCAGGTTGGCGTAGCGCTGTCGGGGACGACCCCGCCGGAAATCCTCGAGGAACTGCTCCCAGACGCCTTCGGACTCGCCCGCAACGACGGTGTCCACGTGGCGGGCGACCTCCCCGGAAGCCACCGTCGCGTGCGGTCCGCCCATTACGGTATGCACCCCCCGCTCGCCGAACGCGCGCGCCAGCTCGTAGGCCCGCGGGGCCTGCTGGGTCATGCCCGAGAGGCCGACCAGGTCGAACGGCGCATCCAGGTCAACCGGCCCGGCGTTTTCGTCGATGTATTCCATCTCGACGCCCGGCGGCGTCAACCCGGCCACGGTGAGAAGGCCCAGATTCGGGATCATCCACGGACGAAAGACCTCGGAAGCCTCGCGCACGAATTCGCGCATGTGCGGATTCTGCGCTACGAAATTTCCCCGGGGATGAATCAGCCCGATCTTCACAGCCGGCGGCTCCTTAAGGATTCACGAAACAGGCGTAGGACGGCTCCGGCACATCCGCGCACTCCGCTTCCCGGGCGGCGCTCAAAAACACCGACAAGAGGGCCCGCCCGGAAACCCCTTCGATGGGCTGCCCCCGCTCGCTCCAGAAGGCGCGAACCGCCGCCTCAAAGCATTCTTCGGTGGCTGGGGTTCCACTCACCCAGCGCTCCAACTCGCGCACCTTCGCCTCCGGGGCGAAGAAATCCCCCGTCACGACACACTGGGCGATCCGGCCGGCGGCCACTTGAAGATGCACCTCCAGCAGCCCGCCCGGTGTCTTCTTTCGCGCAGAACCCATGTTCGATTCCGCCGAACGCGAAGGGTTGAGCCATTCCTCGGTAGCGTATTTCTCGGATTCCACGGCCCCGATTCCGGCCCGCTCCGCTTCGGTCCAAGGTGTCTCCTGGAACTCGGCACCAAACCTACGGGCGAACCCATGCGCCACCGCATCGCGGACCTCGCCCACGCTCAGTGGGGCGAAGCCTTCCCGCCGAACGGTGGTGATCCGTTCGGCCACGGTAGCCACAGCTTTATCGGAGATCTTCTCGAACGGCGTTCGCAGGAGATGCAGCATGAGAGCGACATCGAGGCCCACTAGAACGCTCGCGTGAAAGAGAAGCCCACCGCCCGGAGCGGCATAGATCCCGAGACCTGCGATCTTTCGTCCGCCGACTTCGAGATCGTTCTTGCGGTGGAAGCGGGCCTCCACCCCGAACTGCGCGAGGCCCTCCACGATACCACCGGAGAGAACGGGATAAAGCTCCCGCGCCTGGGCGGGGAAGGCGCTTCGCCTTCCGGCGGGGATGGTCAAGGCCACACCAAGTTGGTCGGCACCCATCAGGATGGTTCCGCCGCCTGTCGGTCGCCTGCACAGCTCGGCGCCCTCGCGCAGGCAGACATCAAGATTGACCTCCGTCACCAGGTTCTGATGGCGTCCGAGAAGCACGCAATGTGACGCGTAGGTGTAA
>JASLXW010000591.1 GCA_030740135.1 Nitrospinota bacterium | reverse complement strand
AGATTCATCGCCGCCCTCGGAATGACAGATTGGGGCATTTCAGACCCCTCAGAATCGTTTTTCCGCAACCTGCTAGATTCATTTTATACGCGCCAGATCCGATTCTGTCAACAGCGGGCGAAAGTCCCGCCGCCGTCTCGTCCGCCGGCCCGTGGGTTCTCTTTACCTTGTCTCGCAATCATTGTAAGATTGGGGCATCGGTAAAAGCTTGATGGAGACCCGTAAGGGTGATTTCCTCATAAGGAGAGAGTCCGATGCGAAAAGGAAAGTTGGCAGGCGTCATCGCGGGATTGAGCCTTCTCGCCTTTCTGATGGGGTCATGGGCGAGCCCCCGGGGGGCGGCCGGCGCGGAAAAGGTCCGTTTTGTTTTCAACTGGATCCCATACGCGCTGCACACGGGGTTCTATGCCGCCAAAGAGCGAGGCTACTATAAAGCGGCCGGTTTCGATGTAACCCTCGACAGGGGCTTCGGGTCTTCAAAAACCGCAAAAATGATCGCCGCCGGCGTAGCCGATCTCGGGCTTGCTGATTTTCCGGCGGCCATCCGCGGCCGCGCGACCGCGGGCATGGAAATCAAGGCGGTCGGTATCCTTCTGGACAGAAGCGTAAATGTGATATACGCCCGGGATGACAGGGGGATTAGGAAACCCTCCGACCTGATTGGGAAGACCATCGGGGCCCCGAAAGTCTCCGCACTGAGATCGACCTTTCCCGCGCTCGCGAAGATAAACGGAATCGATCCCAACGATGTGAAGTGGATCAACATACCTCCAGCCGGGCTCCATGCAGCCGTCATCAGTGGAAAGGTTGATTCCATTGCGACCTTCTCCACAGTCGGACCAAAATTTCTGCCCAAAGCCAAGAAGAATAACGTGACGATCATCCCCGTTCTGTTCAGCGACTTTGGCTTGGATCTCTATTCGGTCGCAATGATCGCCCACGATAAGTCAATCAAGGAAAATCCCAACCGGCTTCGAAGATTCGTGGAAGCCTCTTGGAGGGGGGTTGCCTACGCAGTTGAGAACCCTGACCAGGGTGTCAAGGACTTGCTCAAGAACCAGAAAGCCCTCAGCGAAACCACCGAAAGAAGCGTTTGGCGGAAGGTGGTCGACCACATGCTCACCCCGTACCAAAGGACGCACGGCCTGGGCCAGATGAGCGCCGCGAAAACAAAACTGACCCGGGATATCACGTTCCAAGCCCATAACATCACCAAGGACATCCCGGTGGAGGACCTTTACACGAACGCCTTTCTGCCCAAGCTCTTCCCCAGCCGAACGGCCTGGTAGCCCCCCCAGGGCTGGGAGCCCTCTCAACGGGAAGGTCGGGCCGCTCAGGGGCAATCTCGGCGCATATCGCGCGGGGGCGTTGAAGTAAGGCTGGACCTGACAACCGGCGCAATCGTGAGATGCGGCCTCCGGATCCCGGAGGCCGCATCGTTTTATGTCCTGCCTTCAAATTATTCAGGTCCTGATTTTTCCGCCTGGGAATCTCCGCGCAGGTACGCCAGCCAGTAGACGCCCGCGACCAGAAGGGTCCCGCCGATGACATTGCCCAGCGTCACGGCGATGAGATTTCGCACTGCTCCAATCCACAGAGATGAAGCCCAGAACCCATCCAGCGCAATCGCGTAGGGCAGAAAAAACATATTGGCGATGGAATGCTCGAACCCAATCGCCACAAACGCGCTGATGGGGAAAACGATGGCCAGGATCTTGTCCGAGACCGTCCGGCCGGCCAGGGTCAGCCAAACGGCCAGGCAGACCAACGTGTTGCAGAGAATGCCCAAAGCAAGCGCATCCAGGAATCCCAGGGCCGCCTTGTGCCGCCCGATGGCAAGCACAGTGTCTCTCACCGCACCGCCCCCGAAGTCCTGGACGCCGCCGATGCCGACCAGGGCCACCGTCCCCAGCGCGCCGATGGCGTTGCCGATGTAGACCCACACCCAGTTGCGCAGCACCTCCACCGTCCTCACCTGTCCAGAGGCCCACGCCATAGCGATGAGGTTGTTCCCCGTAAAGAGCTCCGCCCCGCCGACCACCACGAGGATCAACCCCAGGCTGAAGGCGAGTCCCCCAATGAGACGCGTGATCCCGAATCCCATTTCGGACCGGGTCACGACAATCACGAAGAACATCCCGCCCAGAGCGATGAAGGCCCCGGCCAAGACGGCCAGGACGACGAGAGTCAGGGAATCGGTCCGCGCCTTGGCAACCCCCAACCGCTCGACCTTTCGC
>JASLXW010000590.1 GCA_030740135.1 Nitrospinota bacterium | reverse complement strand
CTTTCCCGGCCCTGTCGAAATTCAGGAACAGGGCCCCCGGTTCATCACCCCGGACGGACAGCCATCCCCTGAGCGCGTCCTGAGTCTCGGAAGGGAGGGTGAGGCGGGTTTTCTCCGTCCGCCCTTTTCCCCATGACGGCGACGGCCCCGCCCTCAAAATCCACGTTCTCAAGGTCCAGGGAAACCGCTTCGGCCCGGCGCAGGTCTTGCCCGTTCGCCCCTCAGACCGTCAGAACACCATCGGGAAGATAGCTCGCCCAGTCCTCCTTCACCCTCCGCATGACCTCCTCGGGAACACCCGCCGGCTCGAAGAGCTCGGCCGGCTTGTCCAAGGGCCGGGTGGCGTCGATCCCCAGCTTCGAGACAGTGAAATTCTCCGACAGGGGGACGACGGGGCTGCTCTGGATGCCGGGCAGGATGAGGATGTCCCGTTCCGCGCGCACCCGCGTCGCGATGGCCCGCTCGACGGCCAGGGGATCCTCCAGGTCCACGTCCTCGTCCACGGCCACCACGTACTTCAGCAAGACCTGGTTGGCGAAGGCCGCCAGGATGGCGCGCTTCGCCTCCCCCTCCGTCCGCGGGTTCATCGCGATGACGGCGCTCAGGCGGCAGGACCCGCCCTCTCCCATGAAGACCCGCTTGACCGAGGAGACGTTGTCGCGCACGCCCTGAAAAAGGGTGGCCTCCCGGGCGATGCCGCCGATGATGAGATGCTCGGGGTGATCGCTCCCGTTGATCGTCTGTAGAAGAGGGTTGCTGCGGAAGGTCACGGCCCGGACGCGGATGACGGGGTTCTGTTTGCGGGCCGCATAGAGCCCGGCGAACTCCCCGAAGGGGCCTTCTTCGTCCAGGTCGTTCGGGCGGATCTCCCCCTCGATCACCACCTCGGTGGCCGCCGGGACCTTGAGGTCCACGGTCTTCCCCCGGACCACTTCGAGCGGCTTGCCGAACAGCCCCCCCGCGATCTCCAGCTCATCGAAGCCGAAGGGGACCAGCATGTTCGAGGCGACCAGGACGGCCGGATGGCTGCCGATCACGGCGGCGCATTCCAGGGGCTCGCCCCGTTCCCAGCACCGACGCATGTTCTCGTAGGTGTTGGTCGGCGACATGTTGGTCGCCATTTTGTCGGGACCGAGGATGTGGAGGCGGTTCAGCGACACGTTGCCGATCCCGGTGTCGGGGTCCTTTGTGATGAAGACCGCCGCCGAGAGGTAGGGGCCGCCGTCTTTTTCGTGAATCCGGGGGATGGGCAAAAGCGCCATCAGGTCCACCCCTTCGGTCACCACCACCTCCTGGCACGGGGCGTCCTCGACCGGGACGGGTTTGATGGGGTTCTCCACCGCCCGGACCACATTGTCGAAAACCTCCGATTCCTCGATGCCCATGGCCAAGGCCATCTTCCGGCGGGTGTTCAGGACGTTGCCTACGAGGGGGATGGACGACCCTTTGACGTTTTCGAAGAGGACGGCCGGACCCCTTTTCACCTTCCACAAGACAGCGGACGCTTCATAGTCGCGGTCCACCTCCCGCTCGACTCGAACCAGCTCGCCCGCCTCCTCGTAAACCTCCAACACCTTCCGCATCGACTGATCCATTGCCCTCGTCCTCCCGATTGGGATTGAAACGCCGAGCCACCCCCGTCATCGGATAAGTATGGTGTTCTGAGGCCATTTTCGAAGACACCCGAAATGGCGGTCAACTACTGCTTTTTATGCCTCGCAAGACGCGCGGACTGAATCCGATGATTCGGGTCGCCCTCCCCGCCGGGAAGCTTGCGTCAACCAACTACACCAGCGTCCAGCTTGTCTGGGGTTCGAGACCCGCCCTTTGTGCCACGGCCGGGGCCAGGGTCTTGACCTGATGAAGAATTTCCTTCTCGTCCACGGTCTGGACCTTTCTATTCTCCATCACTACCCGGCCATCGATGAGGACGGTTTCCACGCTCTCCCCTCCGGCGGAATACACCAGGGTCTGGATGGGATTGTGCATAGGAATCCACTCCGGCCGGTCCATGTCGAAGATGGTGATGTCGGCCTTCTTGCCGGGCTCAAGGGAACCGATCTCCTCTTCCATGCCCAGTGCTCTGGCGGCGTTGATGGTGGCCATCTCAAGGACCCTCTCGGCGGGAAGGGCCCTCGGGTTGAGGTGGTGCACGTTATGGAGGGCCGAGGTGAACTTCAAGACTTCAACCATGTCCACGGAGTTGTCGAGCATCGGGCCGTCGGTCCCCAGGGCCAC
>JASLXW010000058.1 GCA_030740135.1 Nitrospinota bacterium | reverse complement strand
GGCACGGTCTCCTGTATCCTCTCTTTTGCGGAACGCCTGTGTTCATCCACTCCGAGCGCTTCAGGCCCGCCGAGGCCTTCCGGGTCGTCGCGGAGAACCGGATCACCGTCCTCGCCGCCGTTCCCACGGCCTACCGGATGATGCTGGCCGTCGAAGGGGCCGAGAAGGAGCATGACCTGAGTGCTCTCCGGCTTTGCGACAGCTCGGGCGAGACCCTGCCGCCGGAGACCTACCGGGAATGGAAAGAGCGGTTCGGCTGCGACATCCTGGACGGGATCGGCGTCACGGAGTCGCAGAAGTTTTGCGGCAGCCTCGCGGGCGAGCCCATCAGGCCGGGCTCGGCGGGGAGGGTCTTTCCCGGCTGGGTCGTCGAGATTCACGGCGACGACGGCCGCCCGGTTCCGGCGGACGAAGTGGGGCGGGTCGCCATTCGGGAGGACGGTCCGGGGCTTTTCATCGAGTACCGGAAGATGCCGGAGAAGTGGGCCGAGAACCACGTCGGCGGCTGGTACTACACGGGGGACCTGGGCTCGTTCGACGAAGCGGGCTATTTCTGGTACGTGAGCCGGACCGACGACCTGATCAAGAGCCGCGGCTACCTGATCTCCCCCAAAGAGGTCGAGGAGACCTGCATGGAGCACCCCGGTGTTCTGGAGGCCGGCGTCATCGGGGTCGCGGATGCCGAGATGGGCCAGCGGGTCAAGGCCTGTGTCGTCCTGAAGCCCGGGAGGGAGCCGGACGAGGCGATGGCCCGTGAGCTGCGGGATCTGCTCCGCGAGCGCATCGCCCCTTACAAGGCCCCAAAGGTTGTCGAGTTTTTGGAGGTGCTCCCCAAAACGACCTCTGGTAAGATCAAGCGGAACGAGCTGAGGCGACGGTCGGAGGCGGGGGAAACGGGGGAGCACGTTTACACCTTCTGAGCCCCGGGAAGATATCCCTCATCCTGCCGCGGAACTTGAACAGACCGCTTTTGGCGGCTTGATACGGAGCATCGGACATGAACAAATTCCTGGTCCTGGCCCGGCCGGCCAAGCCCCTACCCGAGGGCGTCAACATCCAGGGGTGTATCGAGCACCTCGAAGGGTTGAAAGAGAAGAGAAACGCGGAGATCCACACCCTCGTCGAGGATGACGGATACGGGTTCGCCATCCTGATCGACGTAGAGAGCCACGACGATTTGATGGCCGAGCTTTTCAAAAACCCACTGGGCCGGTGGGGTACGTACCAGGTGCACGCGCTTGGAACGCTGGAAGGGGAGTGGAAGGCCATGGAGGCCATCGGTTTCGAGTTCAACCTGCCCTGATCTTTTCGAGCCCCCAAAGGAGAACGCCGCCATGCCGAAGTTTCTCGTTATCAACGAGCCGCCCGCACTGATGCCCAAGGGCGCCGACATCCAGGGGTGAGTGGAGTACTTTTCCTTGCTGGAAGCAAGGGGAAAAGCGAAGATTCACCCTATCGTCGGGCTGAAGGGTTACGCCTCCATCTTCGAGGTGGCATCACATGAAGAGCTCATGAAACTCCTGAACGGAAACCCCCTGGCCCCCATCGAGACCTACACCATCTACGCCCTGGGGGCGTTCCCGCCCGTGTCGATCGCCCAAGTGGCATAGGGGCTTTTTATCTATCCACAGATTACACAGATTGCATAGAGGGAAAGAAAATTGCCGTTACGTCGATCAGGGCGGCTTCTTGTGTCAATCCGTCGGTGGCAATTCGTTCTGACCGATCCACAGATTGTTTCTTGGGTCAGTCATTAAAATCTGTGTAATCTGTGGATAAAAAAGATGTTATCCCTTGGGTGGGAGAGGTCCGACATGAGCGAAGGACTCCGGCCTCTGGACCCCGATGAGGTTTCAGAGGCCGCCACGCGGGGGGCCGTCCTCCTGGATTTCAGGGACCTCGGCCCATATTGCGAGGCCAGAATTCCCGGGGCGATCTTCATCGCCTTCAGCGCGCGGAGTATCCCGAAACACGTTCCCGCCGTCGCGCCCGCTCCCTCCCGCGTTGTCCTCATCGGGGAGGAGGACCGGGTCCGGCAGGTGGGCGGTTGGTTCGACTCTGCCGGAGGGTATGACGTCCTCGGCCGCCTTGCGGGCGGGATGGACGCCTGGGCGGCCGCCGGGAAGCCGGTCGAGCCCCTCGGCCGGATCTCCGTCGAGGCGCTTCACGAAAGATGGAGCGAGGACCGGGCCGCCTTCGAACTGGTCGACGTCCGGGAGCCGTTCGAGTGGGGCCTCGGCGTCATCGAAGGCGCGCACCTCGTCTCCCTGGGAGACCTGTTGGGCCGGATCGGGGAATTCTCCAAGGACCGGGAGCTGGTCTTCATCTGCGAGCAGGGCCTTCGCTGCATGACGGCCGCCTCCCTCTTTGCCGGCCGCGGGTACGCCCGGGCGTCCAGCGTCGCCGAAGGCTTTGCCGCGTGGTTCAAGGCCGGGCATCCCGTCGTGGAGTGATGAAGGCGGTGATGAATCACTTTGAATCGTTGGGTCGTTGATAAAGGTGCGCCCGTGCTCGCGGCGACCTTATCATTCGAATAACGCCCTTCAGTGAAGTTCCGGTTTTCCGCGCTCTTCGCCGGAGGATGATGTAGATCAGGAATTAACCCCAATGCGTCAAAAATTCATACTGAATTGTTTGCTCTCACATTTGTCAAAGATTCGGTTGACGCTACGCCCACCCTCACGCGAGCGTCGTTCTCCGTCGCGTGAGGGTGGGCGGGCGGGGACCCCTGCCTCCGCAGAGGGCAGGCTTGAACCTGCCCCTACGTGTCGTTCGATGGGCGAGTTCCCATGGCGGATTCTCCGTCTACCAAGGCGCAGCCGATTTTTGAGGAACGCAAACCACTCGGTGCGAACACCGACAGACGCCCTGTCCGACGCACGCCGCTCTGAGGTGTAGGGGCGCGTCCCCGTCCCCGCCCGTCGCGTACTCTCATCCATTAATCAACGGCTACATGGACCCTTTCCGTCCGTTCAGATCCCTCCGGGCCGAGGGCCTTCCGCGGCTGTCGAGATATGTAGATGTACGCACCGCCAGTCCCCGTTCTCCCGGACGTACACCTCCGTGGAGCGGGTCTTCCACACTTTGCCCGTGAAATCGGCGGCCGCCCCCTCGCCCGTCCAGTCCACTTTGCACGTCCGCTCGCACGTAAGGAGGGCCATGTCCCCTCCGCCCGTCAGCCTCACGTCCGTGGACCGCCAGGGCTCGGCGGTCTGGACTTGGTCACGGTAAAAGTCCCAGAGCCTCGTCCAATGCGCGAGGCCATGGTAGGTGTAGCCGTTGCCGTTGAAAAAGACGCAATCGGGGTTCCCGCTCCAGATCCCGCGCAGGGCTTCGGTGTCCAACGTGAGGTTTGAATCGAGATATTCCCGGTGAAGCTCCAGAAGCCGCTTGCGATCCGACTCGCTCCCGGAAAACCGAGCGGCGTCTTCCTCGTTCATTATCAATCTCCCCGTATTTCTCACCAAGGCAAACGGCTGAACGATTTGACTAACGGCCGGGCGTTGCCCGGCCCACCCAGGCTACTCCCCCTTCACCACCCGATTTCGCAGGACGCCGATGCCTTCGATTTCGAGCTCGACGATGTCGCCGGGTTTGAGCCACTTATCGAGGTCGGCCCCGCACCCCGTCCCCACCGTGCCGGAGCGGAAGAGCTCGCCCGGGAGCAGCGCCTCCTCCATCGAGGCGTAGGCGATCAGCTTGTTCCAGGAGAAGTGCATCTCCCCCGCGTTGCCCCGGCTCCAGGCCTCGCCGTTCACCCGGGCCGTCATCCGGGCGTCCGCCGGGTTGAACGCGTCCTTTGTGACCAGACAGGGACCGAGGGCCGAGCCGAAGTCTTTCCCCTTGTGGGGGCCGAGCCACAGGGACATCTCCTCCATCTGGATGTCGCGGGCGCTGAAGTCGTTGAGGACCGAGAAGCCGAAGACGTGGTCCATCGCGTCCGCCTCGGCGATGTCTTTGCCGGGCCTTCCGATGAACATGCCGAGCTCGAGCTCGAAGTCGAGCTTTTCGGTGTAGCGCGGCCAGCGGAGGTCCTCGTCGGGGCCGATGATCGTAAGGCGGTTGCCCTTGTAGCAGGTGGGCATCTCGTACCAGAGGGGGTCGATCTCTTCGCCGCGCCTCCGGGCGGCGTCCGCCCTGTGCCGCTCGAACGTGAGGAAGTCCCGGAAGCTCGCCGGACGCGGGACCGGGGCGTGAAGCCGGACCTGGGCGAGCGTGTGGACGAGCCGTTCGCCCGATGGACCCTCCGTCCCCTCTCCTTCCTCCGCCACGCATTCGAGCGCCCGCCGGGCGGCGTCGAGGGAGGGCTCGCCCCCCGCGATGAGCGCGCACATGTCCCGGGGCAGGCGGAAGTCGGCGTATTCCCGGTAGCGCGGCTCGCCCCCCCCGGCGCGAAGCCGGGCCGCGAAGGCGAGGGCGAGGTCCACCGCCCGCTCTTCGCCCGCATCTCCTTCCTGACGCCAGAGGGCCCCAACGCGCCGGACCGGTCCCAGGGGGGTTTCGATTTCGAAGGTGATGAACTTCATCGGGATTCTTCCTTCAACGATGGGATTGCCCTGAGGAGCGATCCTCTGAACCTTGACAGCCCGCCGTCATTTCGCAACGCCCCCCGACTGTCATTCCCGCGCGGCCTGCCTCCGAAGGGTTTCATCGGAGGGGGGGAAGTGCTTCAGATCGGTCCCGATCAACCCGACCTCCGACTGCGCCGAAGGCCCTTCTCCCTCACGCATACTTCTCAACGCAATGATCGCGCGGGCAGGAGGATGGACCCGCAGCTCAGAGCGCTGGATTCCCGCCTGCGCGGGAATGATGGCTCTGGGTGGACGTTTGGCAGTGCCTGCTCTCCCCCGATCGGCGGGGCCGCCCGCGCTCATCATCCCGCTCCCTTTCCCAGCCGGTCCTCCATCCAGTCGCTCACGTGGGCGAAGACGTAACGGGTCATGTTGTGGCAGACGTGGTTGCCGGTGGGCAGAGAGAGCAGCGTGGCCTCTCCAGCGCAGCCCCGGACGATTTTTTCCGCCTGATCCCCGGGCACGCCGTGGTCCCGCTCTCCGTGGACGGCCAGGACCGGACACTTGATCCGTTCGGCCCTTCTCGGGAGCGTGAATCGGGCAGCGAGGGCCTTTGTCTCCTCAAGGTTCTCCTTGCCGCAGAGGAACTGGAACCGGATGCGGCGCAGGGGCTCCTCCCAGCGGTAGAAGGACGTGTCTAAATATCCCCCCATCGAGACGCAGGCCCGAATCCAGGAGTCGTGGGCGGCGGAGCGGGGGACGAGGTGTCCCCCGAAGCTCCGGCCGAGGACGCAGGCCCGGGGCCCGGCCCCCGATTGCGGGACGCGGAAGTATCCCGGCAGCGATACGCCTTCGAAGGGGATCCGGACCTTCTCGATCGGGGGGGCCGTCAGGGGGAGAGCCCGGGTGTAGAGGGCGATCTTTTTCCCCTGGTTCCCGCGCTTCTCTTCGTTCGCTTCGAAGGACAGGAACTGGGCGTAGTGGTGGCAGAGGGAGGCGCGGATGAACGTTTCGCCGGCCGTCAGGGCGTGGCCCGCCTGAAGGGCCGCTTCCGCCAATCCGGCGTGCCTCTCTCCGAGCCGCGCCCACTCCGGGGCCCAATCCTCCGTGCGGCGGATCCCTTCCAGCGTCTCTTCGATCTCGCCGATGTCGAACCCGTTCGAGACGAACCGGGGGATGATGTCCCCGCCCTTCACCAGTTGGAGCAAATCCACGTTTTTCTGCGACACCGGTGACTCCATTTCCGAACGGTTCGTTCAAGCGGCCGATGGACCGAGGAGAAGGGGATGACACGGACCGACAGCGTATCACGGCGGGAGGGGGATGGGGAGACCCGCCGATGGACATCGATCCCGCGCCTTGCCTTGCGTAGAATCGTTGGTGAAAATACGAGTGATGAGGCCGTTGAAACGGCAGCCGAGGTTTTCGCTCAGCGCGGGAAAGGGGGAAGACATGCCGAGGGAGATCATCCAGCCGGAGAACCACTGGGACCCCAGTCCGAATTTCTCTCACGTTTGCCGGATCGGAAACATGGTCTTTGTCGCGGGGCAGACGCCGGTGGACGCCGATGGCAACCTCGTGGGGAAGGGGGACATCGAGGCCCAGACCCGCCAGGTGTTCGAGAACATCAAAAAGTGCCTCGCGTCGGTGGGCGCGACCTTCGAGAACGTCGTCAAGCTGAACACCTACTCGACGGACGTGGACGCCCATCAGCCCATTGCCTCCAGGGTCCGGCAAGAATCCTTCCCCAAGGAGAACGTGCCCAGCACGTACGTCGAGATCTCCCGCCTGGTTCACCCGGACTGGCTGATCGAGATCGAGGCCGTCGCGGTTCTGGATTGAGTTTCGAGTGTGGGACCCCGTTCACCGGGACGGCCGGGACTTCCCGGGCGGCCCTTCAAACGACCGTCGCGCCGGAAGCGCGCCGACGGACGATATGAGGCCTTCACTTTGGTATGTCACGATGAATAGTCCGCGCGTCGTTGGTCAACCCATTCCCCAGATCGACGCGCCCGAGAAGGTCCGGGGGGGCGCCCGTTACGTCGGGGACATGAGCCTTCCCGGGATGCTTCACGCCAAGGTCCTGCGAAGCCCCCACGCCCACGCCCGCATCCTGCGGGTGGGCACGGAGCGGGCGGCCGGGGTCCCGGGCGTCGCGGCCGTCTTCACCGGAGAGGACGCCCCGGAGCGGCCCTGGGGGATCATTCACAAGGACCAATACGTCCTGGCCCGCGGAAAGGTCCGTTACGTGGGCGAGGAAGTCGCCGCCGTGGCGGCGGAGAGCGAGGACGCCGCCCTGGAGGCCCTGGAACGGATCGACGTCGAGTATGAACCGTTGCCCGCCGTCTTCGATCCCGAAGAGGCCCTGGCCCCGGGCGCGCCGCGGATCAACGAGGCCGAGAACAACCTCGCCCAGGAGGTCCACATTCGCCGGGGGGACGTCGACCGGAGTTTCGCGGAATCCGCCGTCATTCATGAAGACATCTACACCACGCCCTACCAGTTTCAGACCTACATGGAGCCTCTCGGGGCCCTGGCGGACCCCGACGGCCGGGGCCGCGCGACCCTCACCGCCCCCACGCAGTCCGTCCACCTCACGCACCGGTACCTCTGCGAAGCCCTGGACCTGGCCCCGGAGGACCTCCGGGTGGTTCAACCTCACATCGGGGGGGCGTTCGGCGGAAAGCTGAACGAGGACGCCACCGCCCTCATCACGCTCTTCCTGGCCTTGAATCTGGGCCGGCCCGTCCGTTTCCTCAACAACCGGCTGGACGAGTTCGGGGCCTCGCGCCCGCGCATGCCCTCGAAGACCCGCCTCAAGATGGGTGTGCGGAAGGACGGGACGATTGCCGCGAAAGAGACGCGGATTTACGGAAACAACGGGGCCTGCTCCTGCCTGTCGCCCGAGGTCATCCAGTGCATGGCCATGCGGATGGACTGCCTGTACCGGATGGAAAACATCAAAACGGACGCCTGGCTCGCGTACACCAATCTCCTCCCGGCGGGAGCCTTCCGGGGATTCGGCAACGTTCAGATGGCCTTCGCGCTTGAGTCCCACCTGGACGCCCTCGCGGAAAAGCTGGGGATGGACGCGGCGGAGCTCCGCCTCCGGAACCTCATCCGGCAGGGCGACACCAGCGTCCACGGTTGGAAGATGGACAGCTGCGCCGTCGGCGAGTGCGTCGACAAGGCGGTCGCCGCCGTGGATTGGCGGAGGCGCCGGTCCGCGCCGAAAGCGGGCCCGGTCCGCAGGGGCGTGGGCCTGGCGTGCGCCATTCACTCGACTTCGATCCGGCAGCACTCGATAGCGGGAGACGGCGGGGGGTGGGACGGCTCAGCGGCGGTCGTGGAGATCACCGAGGAGGGGAGGGCGAGGCTCATCTGCGGCGAGGGGGAGCTCGGACAGGGGGCCAAGACGGTCCTGGCGCAGTTCACGGCCGAAGCGCTGGGATTGGAATTCCGGGCCGTCGATGTCGCGGAGGCCGATACGGGGAACACGCCCTACTCCCTGGGAGGATACGCGAGCCGGCTGACGCTGATCGCGGGAAACGCCGTCCAAAAGTCGGCCGCCGCCTGCCGGGAGCGGATTCTCGATATCGCCGCGGACCGGCTGGAGGTCGATCCGGGGGACCTGACGCTGGATGCCGGTGTTGTCTCGATCAAGGGCGCGCCTGAAAGGTCCATCTCCTTGGGCGAGATTGTGAAGGCGAACCGCTCCCTGACAGGGGAAACCGCCGTGTCCGCCGAGGCGAGCTGGGATTCGCCCACCGAGTTGCCCGATCCCGAGACCCGCTACGGGAAGGTCACCGCCGCCTCTTCCTTTGTATGTGTCGCGGCTGTCGCGGCGGTGGACACCGAGACGGGCGGGGTCCGGTTGGAGGAGGTGATCGCGGCCGACGACCTCGGCCGGGTCATCAACCCCCTTACGGTGGAAGGCCAGATTCACGGCGAGATGGCGCAGGGGTTCGGGTTCGCGATGTTCGAAGACCCCGTCCTGGACGACGGGAGGTTCGTGAACGGCAACCTCGCCGATTACACCGTGCCCAAGGCCGAGGGGCTGCCCAACTTCGGCTCGATCCTGATTGAATCCATCGACCCCCACGGGCCTTTCGGGGCCAAGGGATGCTCGGAGTGCGCCCTGAACGCCTGCGGAGCGGCCATCGCCAACGCTGTCTACGACGCCGTCGGCGTCCGGATCAAAGACCTCCCCGTCACCCCCCGGAAGATTCTGGCGGCGCTCCGCGAACGGAACACGCAATGAGCGGGAGGAGGCGGGGGAGCGGGGGGATTCGGCTGGAATTTGACAAGAGACGCACCGTGGCCGCAGTGTAGAGACCGGAAGTCCAGGTTGGACGTGAGGAGGTTTTTTTGGCTGAAAAAGCGCTGGTCCGACACCGCGATCTTCGGAATTTTCTCGGCATATTGGACGAGCACGGGGCGCTCCGCCGAACGAAGCGGCCGGCGGACCCGGCCTGGGAGATGACCGCCGCCCTCGACCGGATGGAAGAGGGAGGTGATTTCTCGGCCGTCCTGTTCGAGGAGGTCAAAGACCTTCCCGGCTGGCGCGTGACGAGCAATCTCTTCGCCCGGCGCGCCCACATCGCCCTTGCCCTGAACGTCCCCGAGGCGGAGATCCTCCCGACTTTCCAGAAGCGGATTGCGATGCCGATCCTCCCCCGGACGGTCGCGTCGGGCCCGGTCCATGAGACAATTCTGACCGGCGACGACGCCACGCTGGACCGGCTTCCGCTGGTTCATCACCACGAGAACGACGTCGCCCGCTACATCTCGACCGGCGTGTGCGTCTCCCGGGACCCCGACACCGGGACCCTGGGCATGGGCGTTTACCGCTTCATGGTCAAGGACGGCAAGACCCTCGTCCCGTCGCTGACCCAGACCTCGGACATCTCGGACCTCTTCCGCCGGTGCGAGGAGAAGGGCCAATCCCTGGAGGTGGCCCTCCTCCCGGGCGTCGACCCGCTGATCACCCTGGCGGCCTCGTACGGGGCGCCGATGGGCGTGGACGAGCTGGCCCTCGCGGGCGGCCTGCGCGGCGAGCCGGTGGACCTCGTCCCGTGCCGGACGGTGGACCTGCTGGTCCCGGCGTCGGCGGAGATGTGCATCGAGGCCGAGATCCACCCGGGCGAGCGTCACCCGGAGGCCCCCTTCGCGGACCAGTCCCTCACATACAGCCGGGTGAAGCAGGGCCCCCGGGTGACGGTGAAGGCCATCACGCATCGCGAGAACCCCATCCACCAATTCATCTTTTCCGGCCATCCGGACACCCTTCACCTCATGTCGGTGATCTTCGAGGCGACGATTCACGAGGCCGTCCGGCGGGTCGTTCCGACGGTGCGGGACGTTTACGTGCCGCCCTCGGGCGCGGGATTCCATTGCTACGTGTCCATGACGCGGCGGCCGACGACGGAGGGGTTCGAGACGGGGGAGGGGAAGACGGCGCTGATGGCCGTCCTGGGGGCGGCGCCTTACATCAAGCTCGCCGTGGTTGTGGACGACGACATCGACGTCTTCGACGAGGCCCAGGTCCTGTGGGCGGTCGCGACCCGGTTTCAGCCCATCGACGCCCATACGGGAGAGCCGCGATACTTCGTCGTGCCGGGGGCGAAAGGGGCCTCGCCGGACCCCTCGGCCTTCCACAAGGCCTATCCCAGCAGCAAGCTCGCCCTGGACGCCACGGTCCGCGTCGATCTGCCCGAGGAAACGCGCGCCATGTTCAAGCGCGCCGAGACGTCGGGGAAGGACCGAATTGCGCTGGAGGATTACTTCGATCGGTAGCGGCCGGACACGCCTCTGGATGGAGTCAGATCTTACAGTCTAACCATTGATGGTCCGCCGGGGTCAGGCCGGCGACCGGGCCGCTTTTTGGCGGTTCTCAGAGATTCTCAGACGGCGGCCAGCGCATTCAGCAAGGAATCCGAATCGGACACCTGCCCGAAGATCCCCCCTCCGTATTTGACCATCTCGAACGTCGCCTGGTGAAGCTCGGGGACGGAGGACGCGCAGCAGTCTTCCAGGACGAGGCTCCAGTAGCCCCGGTCGGCGGCTTCCCGGAGGGAGCTCTGGACGCAAACGTGCGTGGCGACGCCCCCGACGATCAGGTGGGTGATCCCCCGGTTGCGCAGGATCAGGTCGAGGTCGGTCGCGAAGAAGGCCCCTTTCCCCGGTTTGTCGATCACCACGTCACCGGGCTCGGGTTGAAGCTCGTCGATGAAGTCGTGAGAGCGCGACCCCCGGATCAGGAATCTTCCGAGGGGGCCCTCCCGCCCGATGCCGTGTTCCAGGCTGTGGTTCTTGGTGAGCTTGGACGGGGGGCAGTCCGAGAGGTCGGGCCGGTGGCCTTCCCGGGTGTGGAGGATGGTCATGCCCGCCTTTCGGCAGGCCTTGAGGACCTGCTGGAGGGGATCGATGGGTCTTTGAAGCAGCGTGATGTCCGGCGCCCGGAAGGACAGGTATCCTCCCGGGCGACAGAAATCGTTCTGCATGTCGATCACGAGGAGTCCGGCCGTCTCGGGGTCGAACGCGAAATCGCACGGCTCCGCGTGAACGTTGATGTCCGCCATGTTTGATGGTCACCCTTTCGCGAGAAGCGGTTCGGACGCTTCTCGGGGCAGCTGTTTCACTTGGCCTTGTCGCCCAGGGCCGCCTTGATATTCGACCATTGAGGCAGGAACCGGTTTGTGTAGACGTCCTCTGCCTTGATGTGCTTTTTCAGCTTCTGAAGCTTCGTCAGAAGATCGACGGTGTATTTCATCTTGGCTTGATCGGTATATCCCAGACCATGCCGCCGGACGCCTTCATCGAAGAGGTGCTCGATGGCGATGGCCAGGTGACCGCGGATGAGGGGCTCGCTCATCCCCGGAGCGTACTTGAGGAAGTTCTTGATGGCCTCGTCCACGTGCAGCAAAGACCACGCCCAGGCATCCATGACGGCGCCCGTGACATCGCGGACGAACTTGGGGTCGGCCTTGATGGTGTCCTCATGGGCGATCACGCCGTTGTTGTACGTATCCACGCCCCAGTCGCCATAGTAGAACGTCCCGACCTCTTTCCCCAGTGCTTTTGCCTTGGGGACGACGGTGGGGAGCTCCGTGGCGAACAGGAGGGCGACGTCCGTACGTCCGGCCAAGAGCGATGGGAGCATCGAGGCGTAGGGCATGTCGATCCACTTGAGCTGCTTGTGGCTGAACCCGTTGGCGGCGGCCACGGCGGGGAAGATTGCGGCGGTTGCGCTGCCCAGCGGTCCGCCCACCTTTGCGCCGATCATGTCCTTCGGCGTTTTCCAGCCCTTCCCCTTCAGGAAGGTCACCACCGAAATCGACTTGGCGTGAATCATGCCGGTGATCTTGACCTTGACGTCGCTGTTCGCCCGGCCGTTCACCAGCGTGCTGGCGTCGGCGAATCCGATCCGCGCCACCTTCGCGGCGATCTTCTTGATGGTGTCGCCCGAGCCGAAGCCGCGCTTGTACCTGACGTCCAGACCCACCTTCTTGAAATGGCCCTTGTCCTGCGCGACGAAGAACGGGGCGTGCTTGCCGTAGATGATCCAGTCCAGCAGGAAGTCTGTTTTGGCCGCGTTGGCCTGGACGGAAGTTCCCGCCAACAACAGAAGCGCCGCCAGAATGGTCAACCCCTTTTTCATTGCTCCCTCCTTGTGTGTTTGCACCGGCTCATTTTAAAGCCGTCAGGATACGCAAAACTTCCGAAAGGTCTTCTCGTCCTCCTTTTTACCGACTTCTCCCGGGGCAGGGACCTTCCCGGGAGTCGAAGGTCTCACAAGTGCTCTTAAGTCGCGCAACAGGCCGACCGAGACACCTGGCATCCTCCCCCTATGGTTGGATGAACGGATAGTCTACCTGATCTTGCGGCCCGACTCCAGTCAAAATTCTGTTTCTTCAGGCTCTCGAATTTGACGAACTTATTGGGACGACCCCGCGATTCTTACCGGCGCGCTTGACCTCCGCTAAAGTTTCCCTGTCCGACGCCCGATAAAGTAACCATATGGCGAAATCAACCGCCGAACGATCCGAAAACCAATCTTGCCTGAGGGTGATGGACGCTTTCTCATCGTCAGGGATTTTCGGAGCGGTGAGGGGCAACCTCCTGCTCCATGAGGGAGAGCCGGTTGTTTAGAATCTTTTTTCAGTTTCATTCGTCTAATCCGATGTGACGAAACATGGCCATTCGGGCCGGTCGAGGGCTGGAGATTCGGCTCGATGGAATGCGGACGGGATGAGAGCGTAAAAGGGGTGCGGCCATGAAAGGGAAAAGGATGAAAGCGAGAAAAATGTTCGAGGCGATTGCCCTTTCCATCCTGCTTCTCGTCACGGCCCTCACGGCCGCGGTGGCCCAGGATCTGTTGATTTCCGGCCTGTACGGAGCGGGAGCGGACGAGAAAATAAGCCGGGAAACCCGTCCTCAACCGGCCGGAAGGTCAGCGGGGCGGGAGAAGAAGGGATCGAAGGGTGAGTTGAGCGCCGCCCAATGGGAGGAGGTGATTCGGGTCGCTGAGGGCCTGTTGGGATTGCCGGGATC
>JASLXW010000589.1 GCA_030740135.1 Nitrospinota bacterium | reverse complement strand
ACAAACGGGACCGTTGCACCCATGGTACACGTCGGGCAAAAGGTGTTTTGGTTTCAGCCGAATGGAATTAAGTTAGGTGCCCCCTTCATGTTGAACCTCGATCAATTAGCAAAATGGGCTCCCATTTTGGCTCAGTTTAGAGATGCAGCGGCCAGAAATGTGAAGACAAGGGTTTATTACGACAGCTCCTCAAAATGGGTAAAACGCTTTGAGGTGTATCGCACAAGATGTTAGTGAGTACCTTGCTAAGACCTGGCAAAGCCCTTGGCGTTGTGTAGGGTGCCGTCTGCCCAAAAAAGGGGGACTCATACCCAAGGCGGGGTATTGACCTGCCCCTCCTGAAACCGTCCAGATTGAGAGAGAATGGTCGCCTTAACCCGAAGCGGTGAGAGCCCCGCCCCCTGGACCCCCCAATAGGGTAAAAGGGCGAAAGGGCAAAGGGTAATCAAGGAGCCTTGGCGCAACGAAATCCCAGGTTGCTGCCCCTGAAGTCCGGAGGGTCCCTGCCCCGGTTCGCCGCGCGGAAGAGCGAGGGATCGCCGCTGCCCCACGAGCCGCCGCGAACCACGCGCCTGCTGCCCGAGGCCGCTCCCTTGGGGTTGCGAGCAGGGGCGCTCCGGTAGTAATCCTTCCCGTACCAATCCTGAACCCAATTCCACACATTCCCCGACATGTCCACAGCCCCAAATGGACTCCGGTGCGTGTTGTACGTCCGGTCCACAGGATGCGTCTTACCGCCGCTGTTCTTTCTCCAGATCACTTTCGATCCGTTCGCCCAATCGTTCCCCCAGGGATATTTCCGGCCATTCACCCCACGAGCCGCCTTCTCCCATTCGGCCTCCGTCGGTAACCGCTTCCCGGCCCATACGCAATAAGACCGTGCATCTTTCCAGCTCACCTGGACCACGGGATGACGGAGGCGGTTTCGGTAGCTGCTGTCGCCGCCGGTCGGAGCCTTCCAGCTCGCGTTGGACTTCTGCTCCCATTTCTTCTTTGAGACATCCCATACCCAGCCCCCTCCGCCCTTCTCCGCATCCGTCCGGTGGCTCGTCGCCTCCACGAAACGCGAAAACCGCACGTTCGTCACGGGGTATTTGTCGATGTAAAAGCCGTCCAGATAGACCCGCCGCCGGGGTTTCTCGTCCTTACCCCCGCTCTCGCTCCCCATGGTGAACCAACCCGCAGGAACCTTGACCATCGTGTCCAGGCCCCTGCCGATCTGGTGGGGAGTGCCGGGGCCGACGGCTACCTTCGGGCGTTCACGTTCTCGACGCTTGCGTTCCGCTTCCCGTTTAGTACGGGATTCCCGCTCGCGCTGAAGGGCCGCCACCCTTCGCCTTTCTTCTTCCAACCGCTTCCGCTCGGCTGCCAGCTTCTCCCGTTCGAGACGCACCTTTTCCGCCTCGAGCTTCCGCCGCTCCGCTTCCAGCTTCGCCCGCATCCGGGCCAGGTCCGCGTCCGGACGCCTGGGGGACACCGTGGGCGGCCCCGACGGCAGGACGAAGACGAACTGACCCTCGCCCGACAGGTTGCCGAACTGCGGAAGCTGTGACTTCTCCGACTCGGCGTACACACGGTCCCGGACGTACGTCCCGAGATGGTCCAGCGCCAGCCAGCCCCAGCGCCGGTGGTCAGCGTCGCCCTGAAGCCCCTTCAGGAGTACCTTCGTGAACAGACCGTGGCCCTCCCGCTCCTGCGCCAGGTCGCCCGAGCGGCCCGCCGTGATGATCTGGACCGAGGACTTCCGCGTCAACTCATCAACCAGGTCGGGGTTCGTGATCCCCCGGGTCTTGTACAGGGCGTATCCCGAGTAGCAGGCGTCCACGGCGTACAGGACGTGCTTGGCGCGTAGGCGGTTGGAGATCTGCTTCAGCGACGACATGCTGATCGCCGTGGAGTACAGCCTCGTAGGGTCCGCGTCCACCGGGAGGAGATAGCCCTCCTCGCCTCCACGGATCTTCTCGCTCGTCCCGTGCCCGGCGAAGAAGATGAACACCCGGTCTTGCGGGCCGGCCAGCTTGCGAAGCCGGTCCCCGAGAAGGCGCTCGATGGCAGCCTTGGTAGCCTTGTCCTCGGTGAGACTGAGGATCTGGTGGGGGGGGAAGCCCAGCCCGACGAGGGCGTCCTTGACGGCCCGGGCGTCGTTGACGGCGTAGTCCAGGGATTTGATCCTGGCGTGCCGGTAGCGGTTGATGCCGATGACGACGGCCCAGGAGTTGGCGTAGAGGGTCTTCCCCTTCACCGATGGGGCCG
>JASLXW010000588.1 GCA_030740135.1 Nitrospinota bacterium | reverse complement strand
AAGCCCAAGGACACTGGAAGGCCACACCATCGCCGACGCGGTCTTCTCCACGCAGCTCAACCTGTTTCCGTACTTCGCCAAGGTGAACGGCATCGACGCGAGCAAGGTCCGGTGGATCAAGGTCCAGCCGAAGGCCAAGATGGGCATGCTTCTGGCCGAGAAGGCGGACGTCATCGGCTTTTACAACATGCAGATCCCCCTCCTGGAGTTAAAGTCCGCCAAGCTGGGCGGCATCAACGCCATGGTGTGGGGAGACTGGGGCGTGAAGCTGCTGAGCAACGGCATCCTGATGCGCGAGGACACCTTCCAGG
The DNA here is from genome assembly GCA_030740135.1 of Nitrospinota bacterium. Next base: position 1,950 of record JASLXW010000588.1, on the reverse strand, counting down.
GCCAACAAGGGCCTGACGCGCAAGGTCGTCCACGATTCCCTGAAGGGATATCAGTACGCGATTGCGAACCCCTGCGCCACAGCGAAGAGCGTGACGAAGCGCTTCCCGCTGCTGGATCCCGGGGTTTCGGTCAAGGAAGTGAAGATTGTGAGCGGCATTGTCCAGACGCCGGAGGCCAAGAAGCACGGACTGGGATACATCCTGCCGGAGAAAGTGGCGGCCACCGTCCGGGAAATCGGCAAGGCGTTCAAGGCCAAGGCCACGGTCAATCCGGACGACGTTTTCAGCAACGAGTTCATCAAGAAGTCGTACTGAGCCACGCGGCGTTTCATTTCAGGCGGCGGTCCCGTCGGAGCGTTTCCCCGGCGGGCCGCCGCCGTTTTTCAATGCGCCCCGCTTTCCCGCCCCCGGCGGCGGGGTGCGGAGGTTGCTGAGCCGAGGGTCCGGGATGAAGAAGGTTCGCGCGGGGGTCGTGGGGCTGGGCAGGTGGGCGGAGGTGATCGCCGCCGCCGTCTCCCGGAGCGACGGGATCGAGACGGCCGCCTGCGCCTCCTCCAGCCCGGAGAAGGCCGCGGCCTTCACCGGGAAGCACGGCTGCGCCCCCTTCGAGACCTACGAGGCCATGCTGGCCGATCCCTCCGTCGAGGCGGTCCTGATTACCTCCGCCAAGCACCAGCACAGCGGCCACGCCGAGGCCGCCGCCCGGGCCGGGAAGCACGTCTTCGTCGAAAAGCCGATCGCCACCAACATCCCGGACGCCCACAGCGTGATCGCCGAATGCGAGCGGGCGGGCGTGGTCCTCGCCACGGGGCAGATGACCCGGCGGATGACGGCCGTGCGGAAGATGAAATAGATGATGGAAGACGGGACACTGGGGGAGGTCGTCATGGCCGAGGCCAACTTCTTCTACCCCACCGGTTACAACATCACGCCGGACAACTGGCGGTGGTCCAACGCCACCTGTCCCGGCGGGGCGTTGATGCAGCTTGCCGTCCACACGATCGACGGTCTGGTTTACCTGCTCGGGGACATCGCCCGGATTCAGGCCGCCGCCCGGCGATCCTCGGCGGTCGAGACGGAGATCGACACCGTGACCGCCACCCTCATCGAGTTCGAGTCCAGCGCGCTCGCGACCTTGGGCGCGAACTTCGTCACCGCCCCGCTCTTCACCCTGGACCTTCACGGCACGGAGGCCAACGCGTACTTCCGGGTGGAGCAGGACGCCTTTGCGTGGGGCCGGTCCGATTTGCTGGACGACAATTCCGTCTTCGAGATCCAAAGGCGCGGCGCGGCCGAAAGGGAGGATGTTCCCGTCTCGGGCGGGGACGTCCTGCGCGAGGAGCTGGACGACTTCGCCCGCTGCATTCGACGAGGGGAGGTCCCCGAGGTGGGCGGACGGGAGGGGCTCGTGGCGCTGGGCGTTGTCCTGGCCTCCTTCGAATCGGCCCACATGGGCAGGGCCGTCGATTTTCCGGAGTTCATCCAATGCCGACCCCCCCCCCCCCCGTAGGAATTTCCGAGAACGTCCGAATGCTCGGCCGTCTGGACCTGCCCGGGGGCGGGCAGGTGGTCGTCCGGAACGGGGTCGCATACGTGGGCCACATGGACCCGCCCGACGGCACGACCCTCGTCGATGTGTCCGACCCGAAGAAGCTGAAGGTTCTGAGCCGGCTCGAAGTCCCCATGAACATCCACTCGCACAAGGTGCGCGTCCGCGGGGACATCATGGTCGTCAACCACGAGGGGTATGGAAAGGACCGGGCGGGCGTCGAGGGCGGCATGAAGGTATTCGACGTATCCAGTCCTCAGGCGCCGCGCGAGATCGCCTTCTTTCCCGTCCCGGCGCCGGGGGTCCACCGTTACGACATGGACGGGCGCTACGTGTATCTTTCGGCGCCGGCGGAAGGGTACGTCGGAAACATTGTCCGGATCGTCGATCTCGCAGATCCC
>JASLXW010000587.1 GCA_030740135.1 Nitrospinota bacterium | reverse complement strand
GAGACGATCTCCGGCGCAGCGCCGTGCCAGCGCCGGTCGGGTCGCAACACCCGGGAGACCCTCAACGGATGCGCTTCGGGGTAGGGCCACCAGCCCATGACCTGCAACACGGTGTATCGCTTGGCGTTTCGGGGCTTGAGCGCGATCCAGGTGTGGACCGCGAAGATCCCCCGCCAGTCATAGGCCCGGGCGGCGTAGATCTGAACGAGCGCCTCGGCGGTTTTTCCGGGGTCCGGCGCGATGCCTACGCTGTCGTTGCACATAAAGCACCGGTTCTCCCCAAGCCGCACCTGACCGCAGGCCGCGAGACCCAGGATTCCGATCACCGACAGGACCGCAACGAACCGATTCAAAGGCCGCATCCACTCCTTCCCCGCTTGAAGGTCTTCCTCTATTACCGTACCCGGAATCGGTGAAATTTCAAGGGGCATCGAGACTCAGTGTTCCCCAGTTTTCGGCACTTGAAGAAACGAACTCCCAAGGATCAGGGGTGATTCCCTCGCTGACGAGTGATCCCCTTACCGTTGACAGCCCGCCGCCATTCCGCACCCCCCGATTGTCATTCCCGCGCAGGCGGGAATCCAGAAGTGCTTCAGAGCGGTCCCAATCATTCCGACCTCCGGCTGCGCCGAAGGCCCTTCTCCCTCTCGTATACTTCTCAACTCAATGATCATGTGGGCAAGAGGATTGACCCGTAGAGCAGAATGCTGGATTCCCGCCTTCGCGGGAATGACGGCTCGGTATGGGTGTTTGACAGCGCTTGTTCTCACGATCGCTGGCGCCGCAAGTCCGATGGAAACTGGGAATAACTGAGGCATTGAGAACCTCTGGTGAGTCGCACAGTCCCAATCGCGGACAATCGCGCCTTTGGATAGTCCCTTGCCCCCATGTGTGCTAACCTCTGGACCTCAATTTTCATTCACGAAGATCCGCCGGAAGGGCGCCGAGATGCGATTGGCCGACCAGGTCGCCGTGGTCACCGGGGCGGGCCGCGGGCTGGGAGAACAGGTGGCCCGGGCGTTCTGCCGGGAAGGGGCGAAGGTCGTCCTGGCCTCGGAAGCGGCCCCGGAGGTGGAAGCCGTGGCTGAGGACCTGCGGGCCCGGGGGGCGTCCGCGCTTGCGGTCTTCTCCGACGTGAGAGAAGAGGAGAGCGTCCGTTCCCTCTTCGAGCGGACGCGGGAGCATTTCGGCGAGGTGGATGTCCTGCTCAACTGCGCGGGCGTGCTGTTCGTGAAAGCCGTTGTTGAAACGGAGGCGGAGGAGTGGGACAACCTCATCCGCATCAACCTGCGCGGAACATTCCTCTGCTCCCGGGAGGCGCTTAAGGGGATGGTCCCCCGCAAGCGCGGTCTCATCATGAACGTGACCTCCGGATTCGGCTACAAGGGGGGCGCCTTGGTGAGCGCCTACAGCGCCTCGAAGTTCGCGGTGGAGGGGTTCTCCCAGTCCCTGGCGGCGGAAGTCAAGGAGCATGGAATCCGGGTCAACACCTTGCATCCCGGCGGGGTCGCCCGCACGGCGATGGGCCGCGCCTCGACGGCGAGGCTCTCCGCGCATCAGGCGCATCCCCCCGAGGAGCAGTGGCAGCCGGTCGACGCCCTCGTCGAGCCGGCCATCTTCCTCGCTTCCGCCGAGGGGGCGGACGTGACCGGCCGGAGCGTCAACGCCCGGGAATGGAACGCGGCAAGTCGCGGCCGCTCAGTCTGAGCGGGGCGCTCAGGCGGAGGGGATTCCAGTCATGGTCAGGCTTGTCGATCTGAGTCACCCTTGGGGGGCGGATACGCCGACTTTCCCGGGGCAGGATCCGCCGGTGATCCGCCCGGTCAACGTCATCGGGGTTTCCGGAAACCAAACCTTTATGCAGCGGTACGACACGACGATGCACGTCGGGACGCATTTCGACGCGCAGAATCACGCCATCGAAGGCGGCGCGGACCTCGCTTCGGTCCCGCTGGACACCCTGTACGGCGGGGGCGTGATCGTCGACATCAGCGACGGCGTGGACGAATGGGACATCATCCGCCCGGACCACCTCACGAGCCGCGCGGAAATCCGGCCGGCCGACATCGTCATCATTCACACCGGCTGGCACGACCACTTCTTCTATGGCAAAAGGCCCGACCCGGAGAAGTACCTCTTCCGGGCGCCCGGGGGCGGCATCGAGCTGGCCGAATGGATCGTCGAGACGCGCCTGAAGTGGATTGGCGTTGATGTCGGATCGCCCGATCACCCCATGAACAACGGGGCGATACGGCGGACGCGGC
>JASLXW010000586.1 GCA_030740135.1 Nitrospinota bacterium | reverse complement strand
CGGAAGTCTCCAAGGACGCGCATCCAGGCCTGAAGAAGAAGATGGAGTCGGAGCTGAGACTGGGCCTCGGCATCCGCGCGAGCGTGGAGATCGTCGAGTCCGGCGCCCTCCCCCGCTGGGACCACAAGGCCCGGCGCGTCAAGGACGAGCGGGAGGAAGTGCCGTTTTGAGTCGGACAATAGATTGTCTCCTGAATCAAGGAAAAGGCGCCGGCGGCGGCTTGCCTGCCGGCGTTTCCTCTGAACAATTGGAGCCATTTGAATGAAAGCCGCAATCTTCCACGAGCACGGGGACCCCGAGAAGCTCCTCTACGAAGACCACGAGACCCCGAAGGCCGGGCCGGGCGACGCCGTCGTCCAGGTCAAGGCCTGCGGGATGAACCACGTGGACCTCCTCCTCCTGGACGGCCGGTATCCGCCGCCCGGCGGCCTCCCCCACATCAACGGGTGCGAGGTGGTGGGGACGGTTTCCGAGGCGGGCGAAGGCGTCTCGAACGTGAAGGCCGGGGACCGGGTCATCGTCTTCCCCGGCTTCTCGTGCGGAACCTGCGAGTATTGCCTGAGCGGCGAGCGGACGGTCTGTCTGAAGTATGGCTACCTGGGCGCGGCGCGTCACGGCGGCTACGCCGCGTGCGTCAAGGTCCCCGCCGCGAACTGCCTCCCGCTGTCGGAGGCCGTCTCCGACGCCGACGGCGCGGCCATCCCCCTGGCCTTTTTGACCTCGTGGCACGCCCTGATCGCCCAGGCGCGGCTTCAGCCGGGGGAGTGGGTGCTGGTCCAGGCGGGCGGGAGCGGCGTCGGCAGCTCGGCCATCCAGATCGCGAAGCTCGTCGGGGCGCACGTCGTCACGACCGTCGGCTCGGACGAGAAGGCGGACTTCGCCCGCGAAATCGGCGCCGACCACGTCATCAATTACAAGACGCAGGATTTCGCGAAAGAAACACGGCGGATCACCAACAAGCGCGGCGTGGACGTCCTGATCGAGCACATCGGCGACGAGACGTTCGAAAAAAGCATCTATTGCCTGAACCGCCTGGGCAGGCTCGTCACCATCGGCTCCCACGCCAACCACTGGACGCGGATCGACCTGCGGCACGTCTATATGAAAAACCTGAGAATCTTCGGGACGAACCTCGGCTCCATCACCGAGCTCAAGACGATCCTGGAATTTCTTGAAGCGGGCGCCCTCAAGGCCGTCGTGGACAAGACGTTCCCGCTCTCGGAAGCGCGGCACGCCACGCAGTATCTCCTGGACAGGAAGAACAAGGGGAAGGTGATCCTGGTTCCGTAGGCGACGGTCAGCGCCGGAGGACGATCCAACTTTGTGGGGCGGGGGGGGGGAGGCGTCTTGCCCGCGCGACCCTAACGTTTGGTCTCTTCCTCAATCCCAATCAAGACGCGGAATGTAAACCTCATCTTCAGGAAATGACCCTGCGGGAGACAACCCTTTCGCCCGCTTGTGCATCTGGATCGTCTTCAGGTGGACGTACGCCTCCCAGGGGTAATGGCGGAAGGTTGACTCCAAGGTCTGGTGGAAGACGTCGGGATCCTCCTCGTCCTTCCACATCTCTCCCGGATGGGCGGGCATGACGAGGTTTTCCAGGTAATCACGGACGCTCTCGCCCGTCGGCCAGGCCCGGTCCGGGGGCGCGGTCCGGCGCAGGACCTTTTCCCGCAGCGTGCCCAGCGTCTCGACTTCCAGAATCTCCCGGGCCAGGGCGCAGGAATCCTCGGACGCGGCGAAGATGTCCTCCATCGCGTGAAACTTCTTCAGGTCGAGCATCCGGTCCGCCCCCCCCGCCCCGATAAGCGATGGGTCTCTCGGGAGGTTTTCGCCGAAGAGGGTCTTTCCCCAAAATCCAAGGAACAACAGATACGGTATCCACGCCGTGTGGCTGACCTGCTCGCGGATGGACCAGTGTCCCCAGCCCTTGTCCATGCGGCGTCGGTCGAGCTACTCCTCCGTCAGGCCGCGCACCTACTCCCTGAACATCCCCGGCAGCGCGGAATAGTCCGGGAAAACCTCAAGACCCGGTGTGGCGAGGTCTTCCCTCATTCTTTAAATCCCTTTATCTGATCACAGATGTCACAGAAAGAAAGGCAAAAGTCTTTGCGCAGTTCGGGTGCGCCAGCGTCAAACTGCGATTTCTGATAAACTCCAGACAAAGCCAAGAGTAAAAAAATCTGTGTAGGCTGTGAATTTCTTTCTCCTGAAGTCGGGGTCAGGCCATGAATCTAGAACCAATTCCCCGAGCGTCACGGTTCAA
>JASLXW010000585.1 GCA_030740135.1 Nitrospinota bacterium | reverse complement strand
ACTACCTGACGCCCGACCAGGCCCTGGAGACATTCAAAAAAACGGCCCCCGTGTCTCATATGTCTTGAACCCATACATCACGTTGCGGACGCCGCCCCGGATATGGTAGCCTCAGAGGTGATGATCTCTTCCGACCGCTTTTTCCCCCTGCCTCGATGAACCTCGAACAAGACCTCCAGAGCTTGATCGGTCTGTTGAGCAACGTCACCGACGCCTATACGGCCGCCCTGTTCGTCCCCCGGGAGTCGGGCGGGCCTTTGCGGCTTCGCGCCTGCCACAGCCTGAGCGACCACGTCCTGAAGGACCGGGAGATCGAGGTCGGGCAGGGCCTCATCGGGTGGGTGGCCGAGCGCGGCGATCCGCTCCACTCCACCGAGTTCAAGCATGACCTCAAGTCCCTCGGGCTGTATCGCACCGAGGAGGACATCAAGTCCTTCCTGGCCGTCCCGGTGGCCGCGCCCGACGGGACCGGCGTCCTCTTCATCGACAGCAAGCGGCAGTACGTCTTCACCCCCAAGGTGCAAAAGCTCCTCACCGGCTTCGCCGACCAGGTGACGCGGATGCTCGAGAAGACCGACGTCTACCGGCAGATCGGCCGGGACGTCGTCACCCTGGAAGCCCTTCGCGATTACGCCGCCGCCGTCACGGCCGCCGCCGCCGCCGACGCGGTCCTCGACGCGGCCTGCAACATCCCGCCGCGGCTGCTGAAGTGCGAGACGGCGGAGCTCGTCTGGCGCGCGCCGGGGGAGAAGGCGTTTCGCGTCGTCCGGTGCGTGACGCACGGCGCCGACGCGCCCATCGGCCTGTCGGTGTCTCTGGAGAGCAGCCTCGCGGGTTGGGTGCTGACGCACGGAGAGATGTTCCATCTCCCCATCATCAAGGACGAGCTGCGGGAGACCCACCTGTTCCACCCCGGCGAGCCCCGCCGGCCGCTGGGCGCCTTTCTCGGCGTTCCGCTGTGCGAGGGGGAGGAGACCTTCGGTCTGCTGGCGTTCACGCGCGCAGAGGCCGGAGGTTTTGACGACCGGGATCTGGCCGCGGCGGAGCTGATCCAAGGCCTGATCTCGGGGGCGCTGGCCGCCGCCCAGATGCGCGCGCGCCTGGAGGGTCTGGAGGCCGTGGACGAGGTGACCGGGCTGCCGGCCTATCCGGCCTTCACCGCCCGGCTCACCGACGCCCTCGCCCTGGCGTCGGACACCCTGCGCCCGGTGTCCATCCTGATCGCCGACTCCGAGGAGGTTCAGGACGTCTACGCGAACCGGGGTCGCGAGGCGGGCGACTCACTCCTGCGCGAGCTGGCCGATTTCTACCGCGGGTCTCTGGACGAACCGGACCTGCTGGCGCGGTGTCTCGGCCGGCGGTTTGTGATGGCCCTGGTCGGCAAGGACCTCGAGGCGGCCCGGGAGGCGGCCGGACGGCTTCAGGACACGCTGGAAAGCTCCTATCTCCGGGCCGAATCCCTTGAGTTCCGGCTCTCGGTGCATATCGGGCTGGCTGTGTTTCCCCAGGACGGGGCCACCGAGGGAAGACTCATCGCCCAGGGGCTCCGGGCCCTCGAGTGGGCCAAGTCCCGGGGGCGAGAAACCATTTGTTCGATTGCGGAGGTCAAAGGCTGACAGATGCATATACCCGTTTTTTCGCGCTGGTTCCCCACCGATATCGCCATGGATCTGGGAACCGCCAACAGCCTGATCTACATCCGGGGACGCGGGATCGTTCTGGACGAGCCGTCGGTGGTCGCCCTGGAGCAGGCCACCGGAAAGATCCTGGCGGTCGGACACAAGGCCAAGGAGATGTGGGGCAAGACCCCCGAGAGCATCGCCATTGTGCGCCCCATGAAGGACGGGGTCATCGCCGATTACGATGTGACCAAGGCCATGATCAGGTATTTCATCCGCCGGGTGTACAAAAGCCGCCGCATCCTCCGGCCCAAGATGATCGTCTGCATCCCCTCGGGCATCACCCAGGTGGAAAAGCGCGCCGTCCGGGAATCCGCGCTGGACGCGGGGGCCGTGAAGGTTCACCTGGTGGAGGAGCCCATGGCGGCCGCCATCGGCGCTAGGCTCCCCATCGATGAAGTCGGCAGCAACATGATCGTGGACATCGGCGGCGGCACGACCGAGGTGGCGGTCATCAGCCGGTACGCCACCGTGTACAGCGAGTCCATCCGGGTTGCGGGCGACGAGATGGACGAGGCCGTCCAGAGCGGGATCCGCAAAGAGTTCAACATGGCCATCGGTCCTTTCGAGGCCGAGCGGGCGAAGATC
>JASLXW010000584.1 GCA_030740135.1 Nitrospinota bacterium | reverse complement strand
ACTACCTGACGCCCGACCAGGCCCTGGAGACATTCAAAAAAACGGCCCCCGTGTCTCATAGGTCTTGAACCCATACAAGGGGCTTGATAACCGGCCGACAACCCGATAGATTGTCATTCGCCCGGGCCCTCGAAGGCGGTTCGGCCGACACCTTTCCGACCCCGAGCACGGGGAGGCTCTGAATGAATTCGGCACCGGATGCCAAGCAAAAGGCGCTGGCGACGGCCTTTTCCCAGATTGAACGCCAGTTCGGCAAGGGCGCGATCATGCGGCTCGGCGACAAGCCCCTCCCATCGGACACATCCGCCATCTCCACCGGGTCGATCTCCTTGGACGCGGCCCTGGGAATCGGGGGGGTGCCGCGCGGCCGCATCGTCGAAGTCTATGGCCCGGAGTCCTCCGGGAAGACCACCCTCTCCCTGCACATCGTCGCCCAGGCCCAGAAACAGGGCGGCATCGCCGGATTCGTGGACGCCGAACACGCCCTCGATCCGCGCTACGCGGCCAAGCTCGGCGTGGCCACCGACGACCTGGTCATCAGCCAGCCCGACTCGGGAGAGCAGGCCCTGGAGATCACCGAGGTGTTGGTCCGCAGCGGCGCCCTCGACCTGGTGGTCCTCGATTCGGTGGCGGCGCTGGTGCCCAAGGCCGAACTCAGCGGGGACATGGGGGACGCGCACATGGGCCTGCAGGCCCGGCTCATGTCCCAGGCCCTGAGAAAGTTGACGGCCGTCATCAGCAAATCCAACACGTGCGTCCTGTTCATCAACCAGATCCGGATGAAGATCGGCGTGATGTTCGGCAACCCGGAGACCACCCCGGGCGGAAACGCCCTGAAGTTTTATTCGTCCATCCGGATGGAAATCCGCCGAATCTCGGCCATCAAGGAGGGCGGCGAAGTGGTCGGCAACCGCACGCGGGTCCGCGTCGTCAAAAACAAGATGGCCGCCCCCTTCCGGCAGGCGGAGTTCGACATCCTTTACGATCAGGGAATCTCCAAATCCGGCGACCTGTTGGATTTGGCGTCCGAGATGGACTTGATCAAAAAGAGCGGGTCGTGGTTTTCCTATCAGGACCAGCGCATCGGTCAGGGGCGGGAAAACGCGCGACGCTTTCTCGAGGACAACCCGGAAATCATGGACACCCTTGAAACCCGCGTGCGCGAGAACCTCGCCCAGCCGGCCCAACCGGCGCCCGCCGCCGCGGAAAAGCAGGGTTCCGAGGATTCCGAGGAAGCCGACGCCGACTGAAGGGACGCGACGGAAACCCATGTCCCGGACGCGCCCAACGAAACCATCCCCCTCTTTTTCCTCCCGACCGACCGGCCCAAAGGGGCGGGACTTGACGGCGCTCGAGTCCGCCAAGGCGGAAGCTTACCGTCTCATCGCCCGGAGAATGAGAACCCGCAAGGAGGTTCGGACCCGGCTCCGACAGCGGGGCCACCGGGAGGCGGTTGTCGAAGAAACCCTCGAAAGCCTCCACGAGCTGGGCTACCTGGATGACGCCGCGTTCGCCCGGGAGTTGTGCCGGCGCCGGCTGGAGGACCGCCCGCTGGGCAGGCGAGGCCTGCGCCGGGAGCTCTCGGAGAGGGGCGTGCCGCGGGAAATCGCTGAGGGCGCCGTGAATGAAGCGTTCGACGACGTGGAAGAAAGCCGGCTGGCCGAGGGCTTGGTCCGCCGCCGCGCCGAAAATGGAATCGACCTCCGCTCCCCCAGGGACGCCCGGCGGGTGAAGGGCTATCTTCTTCGCCGGGGGTTTTCCATCGAGAGCGTGAACGAAGCCCTCGCGGCCGCCGCCGGGTCGCAGACTCAAGACTCGCCGGATCCGGACTCCATGAGCCAGGATCCGCCGTGGGACCCGCTGGAAGAAGAGACCGATGGCGATCGAGAAGCCGCGTCATGAGTGGGTTTCCCGCCCTCGGGGCCGGTCGTTTTCCCGCGGTCCGGCCGCAGTCGGGCTTTTCGCTTTGGTGGCGGCCCTCCGGGCGACAACCGCCGCCGCTCAGGGATCGGGCTCGACGCCTCCCGCCAACGGCGTCCGCTTTCGGGAAAGCCAAAGGGCATCCTGTCACCTGAAACTCCGCGCCCCCATCTCATTGCAGGGTTGCTTAAAAGCGGCGCTGGCAGACAAGCTGTCAGTGCCGCCCTCGCTTGGAAGAGGCAAAACATGTGTCACGTATTTGTGAGACACGACACTAGCAGGTTGCGGAAAAACTCCGATGGGTTGGTGTTTTGGCCAAGATTCGGACCTTTCGCGCTGTCATTCCGAA
>JASLXW010000583.1:291-2272 GCA_030740135.1 Nitrospinota bacterium | reverse complement strand
ACCGCCTCGGCCAGCGGGTGGGCCGTGGCGGCTACGGAGACGTATGGCGCGCGCTGGACACCATCGAAGGCGTCCAGGTGGCCCTCAAGATCCCCTACCGCTTTCCCGCCGACACAAAAATGCTGGACGATTTCCGCCGGGAGGCCCGGATCCTCTCCCAGCTCGATCATCCCAACATCTTGGGCCTGAAGAACGCCGACATCATCGGAGGCCGCCTCGTCCTCGCCTATGAGTTGGGGCTGGAGAGCCTCGATGAGCGCAGGCAGCGCCGCTTGCAGACCCGGTGGTCGCTCGAGGTGGTGCGCCAGCTGTTGGAGGCCCTGAGCGCGGCCCATCAGAAAAAAGTCATCCACCGCGACGTAAAGCCCGAAAACATCTTTCTTTTCCCGGGGGACCGGGTCCGGCTCGGCGATTTTTGCATCGCCCGGCTGGCCGATATGAAGTTCACCCACGACACGAGCTCGGGCACCCCCGGTTTCATGGCCCCCGAGCAGGCTTACGGCCAACCCAGCCTGGCCTCGGACGTTTTCTCGGCGGGGCTCGTCCTCTACCAGCTTCTCACCGGCAAGCTTCCCGCCTGGTCCTTCGAGTGGCCCTTTCCCGGGCACGAAATCCTCGAAGCGAAGGTGCCCCCCCAAATGTGCAACCTGATCCGCAAGGCGGCCGCCTTCAAGGCAAAGGCCCGGTACCCCAGCGCGACCCAAATGCTCTCGGCCTATAACCAAGCACTCGCCAGGTACCGCCAGGAGGAGCGGAATAAAATCACATCCCCCCAAAGGCGGCGGGCGCGCTCCGGGCAACCCCGCTGGGAGGCGATGCGGGTCCGGGAATTTGAAAACCTCTTTCGGAACCGCTATGAGCTCCGGTACGAATGCCGCAAGTGCGGAAACCCCGTCGGTGAGGCCATGTCCTTCTGCCCTTGGTGCGGAACGGGCGACAACTCCTTCCGCAACGCGACCCATTACCCCGCCTACTGCCCCGAGTGCGAGCGGGGGGTACGGACGGAATGGGTTCATTGCCCTTGGTGCTATGCGGGCCGATTCCGGGACGCGGTACCGCGTCCCCACCGGGACGCACGCTACACCCGCCGGTGCGCGAACCCCTCGTGCCGGGATCGCCGCATGACGGCCTTCATGCGCTACTGCCCGTGGTGCAAGACCAAGGCGAAACGCCCGCCCAAATGCCAGGAGCACGAGGCGCCCTGTCCCCAATGCGCCTGGCCGGTTCCCAAGGGTTTCTGGGAGATCTGCGGTTGGTGCGGAAAGGACATCTCCTGAGGCCGGGCTCCCCGCCGGCCTCCCATTTGCCGAACACCTTGCCCCGCCGGCCTTTGCGGATTGCTTGATCCGCCAAATGGGCGGGGATAAAGTAGAAGAAACGTGATTCCTGCCATTCCGAATCGAAGCGCAAGCGCCGCCGGATATCCGGCCGGGGACCCATTTGCGGATCGGTCTGGCGGGCCGGGCACTTTTCCGTATCGCATCCATTTCGAAGGAGCGCGCATGGACACACAGGACTGGTATTCCGTGAACGAGTTCGCCCCCGGAACGTTTCAGGTAACCGAGGGCGGCCGTTTCAACATGTTCTTCATCGTGGGGAACGAGAGGGCGCTGGCGCTGGACGGGGGGGTCGGAATCGGCGACCTCCGCCGGCTCTACGAGAGCATCACCGACCTGCCCATCGACTTCGTTCTCACCCACACCCATTGGGACCACGTGGGCGCCGCCTCCCAGTGGGACAAAATCGGCGTCCACCCCGACGGGAAGGGCCAGCTCGCGAACGACCTCTCGAAATCCTGCCAGGGATTTCTGAAGGGGTGGGACAAGCCCCTGCCGCAGGGTTTCGACCCGGCTTCCTACAACATCAAGCCGGCGTCCTTCGGCTGGGAGGTGAAGGAGGGCGACGTCATCGACCTCGGCGGGCGAAAGATCCGGGTATACGACACCCCGGGGCACTCGCCGTGCAGCGTCTCGCTCCTCGA
>JASLXW010000583.1:0-281 GCA_030740135.1 Nitrospinota bacterium | reverse complement strand
ATCTCGGGCGACCTCGCCCGGTGCAAGGAAGTCCTGTTCATGCAGGTGCCCACCGCGGTGCTTTCGGACTACGCCCCCTCCCTGCGCAAACTCGAGAAACTGGCCGGAGAGGTGAAGTGGATCTGCTCCGGCCACACGCCCCCCTACCCGGACGCATCCATCCTGGGCGAGATGGCCGCCTTCGTCGAAGAGATAGAGGCGGGAAAGCACGAGCCGCCGAAGAAGGCGGACGGCGGAAACTGGGGGGAGGTGGACGAGTATGAGGCCCCCTGCTGCAAGGT
>JASLXW010000582.1 GCA_030740135.1 Nitrospinota bacterium | reverse complement strand
GATGTAGAGTTGCGATTTGGCATTGAAGGGCTTCGTCATGGTGGAGCCGCAACGTCTATCGGCGCGTTATTGAGATGTTAGCCCCCTCGTTCGACCGGCTTCTATGATCCAGATCACCAAGCGAAACCCTTTCGTTCTCCGAGGTGGATGGCGTCTCTTGGCGAAGGGCGCGCCCAATGGACTGCGACGCCCGGTCCCATCCTTTTACCCGGAATTTCCCAGTGGACCACAGTTTACGGCATTCTGCGGTCCTTAGTGTGTCATCAAAGTTCCCCATTTTGCCACGGATTCAAGGTCTCTTTGCAGAACCATCTGCTTAATTGAGGGGTTACGGCCGACTTACAGCCGCAATCCCTTGTAAACCCAGCTCTGCCGGCACGCTCACGGGAGACCGGCGCAGATTGATCCCCCGTCTCCACCATGTCACTAACGGGTTGCGGAAAAACGCTGTTTAGAGGATTTCTTGTTCTGTCGTTGGGAGTTGGCTGTAAGATGCACGAGGTTTTGAGGAACCCTACGGGTCGGCAGGCTTGGCTGAAGGGGTGTTGGGGCCTCTTGGGGCGGTCCCGCCGCCGGATTTTCAGAACACCCGCTGCCCTTCCAGCGGAGTGGTGAGGGCCGTCAGGGCCCGCTCGACGAGCGCGGCGCGAAGCGCTCGCTCGTCCGCCGGTCCCAGGCCCGGATTTCCGGTTACGTGCGGGACGCCGGCCCCGGGAACGATTCGGTTCGCGCCCACGTTTTTCGCGACCGAGATCAAGGTGGTGATCAGCGCCGCCGGCACGCCCTCTTTGTCCATCTCCTTCGCGACCGCTGACCCGCAGCGGGTGCACGTCCCTCAGGAAGAGAGGATGAGGACGGCGTTCACCCCGCGCCCCTTCAGGTCCCGGGCGATCTCGCGTCCCATCCGGGCTGCCGTTTCGTAGTACGTGCTGCATCCGGCAAAGCTGTATATGTCGCCGAAAAGCTTGCCGATCCGGCCCTCGCGCTCCATCGTCCGGAGGACGTCCAGGGGAACGGCCCGGTGGGGGTCTTTATTGACGTCCGCGGTGGAGAATCCCCCGTGGTGGAATTCAAAGGCCGAGGCGTCGAGGGCGTCGAGGTCTTCGACGCGGTATTTGGCATACCGGTCGGCCCGGGTCGAGTCCATCCGGTCGGGGTTGCCTTTGGGAACCAGTCCTTCCGTCGTAACCAGGGCGATTTGGGCCGACTTCAGGTCCTTGACCGGCGGGGCCGGGGGCACCCCGTCGAACTTGGGCAGGATGAGCTCGGTCTCGAAGGCCCGCCCCCGAATCTTGGCCAGGACCATGTCGAGGGCCCGGTCCGCCCCGCGCTTCTCGACGCGGAAATTTTTCCGGAACCCCCTTGGGAGATACCCTTCCTCGCGGGCGGAATCCAGGGGCTCTTCCCGCATCAGCTTGAGACCCAGACGGGCCATGTCTTGGAGGGCCGGGTTCATCCCGCGGACGTTGTTCGTGGTGGAGAGGATGTAGACGTCCTTGCGGTGCTCGATTCCCGAGTTTCCGGGGGCCAGCGCGGTGACGGCGGGGATGTTCAGGGTCCCGCCGACCTTCCGGCACAAGTGGCCGCACGCTAGGCCGTAGCGGCCGGCGTCGAAGGCGGGGCCGGCCAGGAGGAGGTGGGGCCGCGACTCCTCGATAAGGTCCAGGAGCCGATCCGAGGCCTCCTCGGTGTGCTCGGCGAAAAAGTTGTCCCCGCACGTAGCGGTTTTGACGATCTCCGCTTCGCCGCGAAAAGCTTCCTGCAAGGGTCCGCCGGGACCGACGGGACCCGCTTTCGCGGTCGGCTCGATGGACGCCTTTTCTTCGCCGCCGAGGCCGAAGAAAAACTGATTGAGGTAATGGACAACGCGGTATGGGGCGGCCATGGCCGGGCCTCCGAAAAGATCTTTAGCAGGCTGCGGAAAAACGGTGTTTAGCGCGATTTTCACTCCCTCGGAGGAGGTTGGGCGCAAGATGGACGGGGTGTTGAGGAAGGATAGGTGTTGGCAGGCTGGGTTGGCGGAGTGTTTTGGACCTTCCGAGCGGTCCCCAGCCGCACTTTCCCCTTCATCCCGCCGGGGCTCCCACCAGATTGCGGATTCGCACCAGGTTGTAGGCCGCCACCGTGAAGGTGAACATCCACCCCTTTATGCCGGACCTTGCGCATCAGACCCACGGTCTTCAGCCACCCGAAGATCTCCTCCACCCGCTTGCGCTTACGCTGGCTCACGGCGTAGCCCGCATGGTGGGTGGTGCGTCCGTCAATGGCGCTGCGCC
>JASLXW010000581.1 GCA_030740135.1 Nitrospinota bacterium | reverse complement strand
CCGGGATGAAAACCCACCTGGATGATCACCCCGTCGGCGACGGCCCCCGCCAGACGGAGCATCTTCGGTCCTGTGGCCGCAAGGTGAATGGGAATGTTCCGCAGGGCGCGCTTCAGCCGGACCGGCCTGCCGTCGAACTCGATCTCTTTCCCGCTGAAAAGGTCTTTCAAAAGCACAATGGCGTCGCGGGTGGCCTCGCGTCGAGAGAAGTGGATCCCCCGGAGGTGCTCTTCCCTTTGGCCGATGGTCGTGAGGGCGCTCCCCCCGGCCCCCATCCCCAGAATGGCCCTTCCGCCCGAATGCTCGTCGAGGGATAGGATGGATGCGGCTGTGGCGGCCGGGTGGCGCGTGAAGGGATTCGCCACCCCCACCCCCAGCTGGGCTTTCCGGGTCATGTCGGCGCAGACGCCGAGGGTGATGTAGGGGTCGAGCAGGACGCCTGCCAGGATCTGAGAATCCGGAACCCAGATGTCGTCGAATCCCCCCGCCTCTGCCGCACGGGCCAATTCGGCCACTTGTCGGGGGGGCTCACAGGGGGGCAGGCGGATACCGAAGCGGATAGACATGGGCCGAATCATCATGAATGCGAAGGAGCGCGGCTACACCGAATGAGAAGCGGAGCGACCCCTCACGCGCCGCCGCTCAGCCGGCAGACCAGCGACGCGAAGAGCTTGACGCCGGATACGAGGACCTCCTCGTTGAAATCGAAGCGCGATGTGTGATGTCCGCCGGGGAGCTCCGTGCCGAGGACCAGGTAGGCCGACTTCCCGCCCCGCAGCCGGACCCGCTCCATCATGAACGTCGCGTCGTCCCCCGCCCCGAAATCCTCTTCCAGAACGACCTCATCGAAGTCGGGCAGGTCCGACGCGACTTCCGAAATCACCCCCGCCAGCTCCGGGTCGCTTTGCGCCGAGATGGTCCGGCCGACCCCCTCGACTTCAACTTCCACGCCGTGCATGAGGGCGGCCGCCCTGAGAACCTCGTGGGCGCGATCCTGCATGTAGGCGTCCAGGTCGGAGGTCTCCCCGCGCGTCTCCAGCTTCAACACGGCCCGGTCCGGGATGATGTTCCGCGCCGCGCCGCCTTCCAGCATCCCCACGTTGACCCGCGTGCCGCCCCCGCCGTGGCGGGAGATGGCCTGGAGTTGCAGGAAGGCGGTGGCCGCCGCCGCCAGCGCGTTCCTCCCCGCCTCGGGCTCGAGACCGGCGTGGGCGTTCCGGCCGGTGAACACGGCGTCGAGCTTGGTCGTGGCCTGAAAACCTCCGGCCCCGCAGACGATCTTCCCCGTCCGCGTCACGCGGACCCCCACGTGGGGGGCGATGAGGTAGTCGGCGTCGTCCAGGACCCCGGCCTCGATCATGGCGCGGGCGCCGCGCGCGCCTTCCTCGGCCGGCTGAAAGATGACCTTCACCCGGCCCGTCCAAGCGTCGCGGATCTCCCCGAGCAGAGAGGCGACGCCGAGGCCGATGGCGGCGTGGCCGTCATGGCCGCAGTTGTGCATCGTCCCCGGTTCGGCGGAGGCGAACCCTTCCCGCGCCGGGCGGTGCCGGTCGTCCCGGGCTTCCTCGCCGGCGTTGGCGTCGATGTCGAACCGCAGGGCGACCGTGGGGCCGCCTCCCCGCCCCCCCTTTCCCTCCAGGACGCCGACGACGCCCGTGAAGCCGCCCTTCATCCGGGCGGCCATCGTCTCCTCGGCCCCGCCATCGAGGGCGCGACGGAAGGCGGTCTCCAGCTCCTCCTCGGGGGGGAGTCCCATTCGGGCCGCCGGGTCGATCACGTCCGGCCCGACTTGGACGTCCCAGCCCAGGGCCTCCAGCCGGGCGGCCAGAAGAGAAGCGGTCCGGACCTCCATCCAGCCCTGCTCGGGGTTTCGATGGAAATCCCGCCGGGTCCGGATGATCTCATCGCGCCGCCGGCCCGCCGCGTCGGCGATCGCGGAATAGAGGGTTGACCGATTCTCCATTTTCGGTTGCTCCCAACGGTTCAGGTGAACAACTGCCGCGTCGTCTCAAGAGAAATCGGGGAGGGGCAACACAAAAAGGCCCTGAATCCCGCGTCAATCGTCCAGAAAGGCCACCACCCGGCTGATACAGCCGTCCCCGCCGACGAGCTTCCACGGAAAGACGCCGATGTCGCACCGCCGCCCCAGGACCTGATCGATGTCTCCCCCGACGTTCTCGACATGCGTGATGTTGCCGGCAAAGGGAACCCGGTGCATGCAGAACCGGTGCTCGGGCGGAAAGACCTCGTCCACCGGCCGGCCGGCCTTTTTCTCGAA
>JASLXW010000580.1 GCA_030740135.1 Nitrospinota bacterium | reverse complement strand
GATCTTCGGTTCTACGTCCAATTCCGCACTCCGGCTCGGGGCCATTGAATCACGCCCGCCGCCCGCGGGAAAGAAGCGATTGTAATGCAATCCGGTTTCTGGGGGTAGGGGGGGGCGGCCCGAAGATGGAAGAGTCCGGCCGAATGGGACCGGGCGCGCCGGGCGGTGAAAAACCCGGTCTCAGGTTTCGTGGCGCGGGCATTGAAGACGGATATAATTTGTGACTGTCTTGGCGAATCCACGGCCGAACCCAAGAGGGCGAAGGGGATGAGGGAGTGCGACTGATGCGATGTCCCGCCCGATCCTGGATCCTCAGACGGACGATTTTTGTTGCGGCGTTTCTCATCGTGCTTCCGACGGCGGTGAGGGCGCCGAGGGCGTTTGCTCAACTCCCCGATTTTCTCAAGCCCAAGAACCTGCCCCTCGATGACGCCCGGCCCCAGGACGCGTCCGATGGCAAGGCGTCCGGAAAAGGGTCGGTCCCGGGTCAGTCGGGAGGTCGTTCCATAAAACGGCCGAATCCGGCTCCGAGGATCATATTCGCGCAGGCGGCCCGGAACCTGACGCCGGGGGAGATCTGGGATCTCTACCTCGTTCTGGAGGATGAGGATAAAAACCTGAAAACCCTGGAATGGGAGCTTCTTCAAGAGGGCCCCGGGGGTTCCTCACGCGGCGCGATCAGCCTTGCTTTTCCCAGGAAGGCCCCGAAGGAGGGGCAGGAAAGATTCGAAAATGACGAGATTGGCAAGTTGGCGGGATATCTGGAGCTCGACACGGGCGGTCCGGATGTTCTTCGGCATCCGGGGCGGTTCGACGGTCTGCGGATGACGCTGACCGTAACGGCCGTGGATCGAAATGGCCTGCAAAGCAAAAAGCGGATTTTCCCCTTGACCCTTCGCCTCGGCGCTCCCGAGCCGTCCCGTCCCGTCGTGTCGGGCGTCACGTTCCGTCACCGTTTCGGATCCATCATCGCCGTTTTCCCAGACCCCCTGGCGGGAAAATAGCGATCGCGAACAGCCGCGATGTTCTAAGCCGGGTTTATTGGGTAGGCGGATCTCATAACAATTATCTGATCCTGACGGAAGCGGATCGATTTTTGGAATCCACGATTAGGGTCGCGTGGGTTGGATGAGGCCCTTCGCCCATGCCCATCTTCGCCGTGCGTAGAAGGGCTTGTCAGAAATCAGTATTCTCGAGAAAATTGTAGTAACATCCACCAACCATCCTTGACATTTGAATACAAAAATGCATAATCAGTTATCGAAATACAAAATCTCCCCCTAGTTATGAAAGGAATATGCCTTATGGCCATCGCCAGTTTACAACCCCTCCGGAAAAGCCTTCTTGCAGAAAACGTCGTCGGATCCATTCGGGCGGCGATTCTGGAAGGCAAATTCGAATTGGGCCAGCGGTTGGTTGAGACCGAGCTGGCCGAGCAGTTGGGCGTCAGTCGGGGTCCGATTCGGGAAGCCCTCCGTTTTTTGGCGGCGGAAGGCCTTGTGGTGATTAACGTACACCGCGGGACTTTCGTTGTCGAGCCGACCGTGGCGGATGTCGAGGAAATCTACAGCCTGCGTGAGGCGTTGGAGTTTCTTGCGGTCCAGCGGGTTGTGAAACTGGCGGAGGATGAAGAGATCGAAGAGCTCGTGGAGGGCGTCCGCCGCTTTCAAGCCGCCTCGGGTCCAGGGCAGGTCGAGCAGGTCGTTGTCGTGAACATGGATTTCCACAGGCGGTTGTTCAATCTTGCACGGCACGACCGGCTTTCCCAGATATGGGCGCCCCTTGAGTCCCAGCTTCATCTTTGCAACTCGATGGAATTGGAGCGCAGTCGTCCGAGTTCGGCTCGGCCGTTTGATGATCACCTCAAGATCCTTGACGCCATTCAGCGCCGTGACGCGGAAGAGGCCTGCCGTTTGATGTCCCGCCACATTCAGGACGCAGCGCAGGTCGCTCGGGAGGCCGCCGACCCGTCGTAGCCTGGATTTCTCACAAAACTCAGATGTTTCGGTGCGGCACGCCGCCCTGGTGATGAGAAACCTCTCTATGCGCTGCGCTCGACCATGGCCTGAATTTTTCGCAAAGAGAATCCGTAAGACTCCTATCCTCCGGCCAGCCCGATTCAGCGGACGACCCGCAGCTGTGTCCTGTAGCGCATTTTTTCGGAGCGGGGAAGTCCGCAATCGGGTCTCGGGGGGCGCGCCCCCCCCCCCCCCCCCCGCGGCGGGGGCCCCCCCCCCCCCCCCCCGGGGGGGGGGGCCCCCCCCCCCCCCCCGCCCGGC